>JANOUB010000367.1:0-2801 GCA_031416615.1 Thermoleophilia bacterium | reverse complement strand
GATCTTCGCCGGGCAGGAAGTGAAGGCCGGGATGATCATCGTGCGCCAGCGCGGAACCCGGTTTCGGCCCGGTGACGGCGTCGGCCTCGGCCGCGACCACACGATCTTCGCCAAGCGCGAGGGTGTCGTCGAGTTCCGGCGTTCGGGCGACAAGCGCTTCATCTCGGTCAACGAGCTCGTGTAGGACACGGGCGCATGCCCGTCGCGGTAGCGAGCGCATGCTCCACCGAGCTGTGGGTCATGCTGGCGCGTCGACGTGGTTGGCTCGGTGACCCAGTTTGACTCGGTGACACAGGTGAGGCTCGCATGAGCATGTTCCACGATCGCGCCCGGATTCGCGTCACGGCAGGCCGCGGCGGTGACGGCGGCCTCAGCTTTCGCCGCGAGAAGTTCGTGCCGAAGGGTGGTCCGGACGGCGGTGACGGTGGCCGCGGTGGCGATATCATCCTCGTCGCCAATGCCTCCCTGCGCGACCTGTCGGCGTTCCGCGCCAAGACGGTCTTCGACGCGAAGCGGGGCGGCAACGGTCGTGGTACTCGCAAGCATGGAGCCGATGGCGACGACATCGTTCTGGCTGTTCCGGTCGGGACGCAGGTGACGGACGCCGCCGACGGCACAATCGTCGCTGACTTACGGCAGGACGAGACATCGTTCGTCGTCGCACGCGGCGGCGGGGGTGGGCGCGGGAACTCGAACTTCGCGACGCCCACGCGACAGACGCCGCGGTTTGCCGAGACCGGGCTGCCGGGAGAAGCGTCCGAGCTCGAACTGCACCTCAAGTTGATGGCCGACGCTGCCTGCGCGGGCCTGCCCAATGCGGGCAAGTCGTCGCTGCTCGCCCGGATCTCGAATGCGAAGCCAAAGGTCGCTGACTACCCGTTCACGACGCTCGCGCCGATGCTCGGGACGGTTGACGGGCCCGACGGCCGGCAACTCACCGTCGCGGACGTGCCGGGCCTGATCGAGGGGGCGAGCGAAGGCATCGGCCTCGGGCACGAGTTCCTCGCCCATCTCGAACGAGCCCGCATCCTGCTCCACGTGATCGACGCATCCGAGGGCGATGCCGACGAGCGGTACGGCGTGATCGACCGCGAGCTCGCCGCCTACGGTGCCGGCCTCGGCGAGCGTCCGCAGCTTGTCGTTCTCAACAAGTCCGACCTCCACCCGGAACCGGCGCCGTTCACGGTACGGGACGAGCGCATCCTGGCCGTGCACCGCGTGTCGTGTGCGACCGGGGCCGGCATCGACGAGTTGAAGGCCATGCTTTTCGGGTTCTGCCCTCAGGAAGCGGCTGAGCTCGCTCCGGTCGCTGAGGAGCTGCCGGCGTTCCTCGAGTACCAGCCGAGGCCGCCCGAGCGCCGACGATTCCGGGTGCTGCGTACGGGTCAGGGATTCCGTGTCGTCGGCCTGGCACCCGAGGGTGAGGAGCTCGAGGAGGCGCTGCGCGCCGCCGGCGTCAAGCCCGGCGCGGAGGTCGAGATCGGCGATCAGGTTGTGGTCTGGCATTGACGGGTAGCGGTCTGGAATCGAGCAGTCGCAGCGGGATCTTCGGCGGCGCCTTCGATCCACCGCACGACGGGCACGTTGCGCTCGCCCTCGAGGCGATCGACCACTTTCACCTCGGCCGGCTACTTGTTCGCGTCGTCGCCGACCCTGGGCACAAGGAGGTCGAGACCGCACCGCAGATCAGGCTGACGCTCGCCGAGCTCGCCTTCGCGGCGATCGACGAGGCAGAGGTGTCCCTCGATCCGTTTGCCCGCACGGTCGACTCTCTCGAGGCGCTCGACCTCGATGACCCTGTCTTTCTGATCGGCGCCGACGAGCTCGCCGCGTTCCCCACCTGGACCCGCCCGGGCCGTGTCCTCGAGCTGGCGCGCATCGGGGTGGCAACCAGGCCGGGCAGCGACCGGAGCGAACTCGAGCGTGTCGTCGGCTCGTTGCCCCGGTCCGGCCGGGTCGAGCTCTTCCCGATCACACCGCTTGCTGTCTCTTCCTCGGAGGTTCGCGAACGGGTCAGAGCGGGACTGCCGATCGACGACCTGGTGCCGGTGGCGGTCGCCGCTGAGATCCGTCGCCTTGGTCTGTATCGCGGCGCGTGATTTCTGTGGGCCGTGGGTACACTCAGCCTGACTCATTCAGGGGCGCGCTCGATTCCGCCCCGTCCCGACCGAGGAAGCTGACCGACCTGACATCGCTCGAGCAAGCTCGCCGCATCGCCGCCCTCTGTGAGGAGAAGCTCGCGACCGACGTCATCATCCTCGACATGCGGACGGTGTGCGACTACACCGATTTCTTCGTCATCGCGACGGGCGGCAACACGCGCCAGACGAAGGCGATCAGCGACGAGGTGCACTTCGTGATCAAACGCGACTACGGGCTCCTGCCGCGTGCCGTTGCCGGAGAGCGCGAGGGGACCTGGATCATCGCCGACTACTACGACTCCGTGCTGCACGTCTTCACCGACGAGACCCGGGCGTTTTACCGGCTCGAGGACCTGTGGAACGACGTGCCGAAGCTCGAGGCTGCCGCTAGCGCCTGATGTCGTTGCCGGATCGGGCGACGGTGTCATCCGACGTGTTCTCTATGATGAAAACATGGAGTGGTCAACCGATCGAAAGGGATCGATCGCAGAGTCGGCGATCGTGCATGCCGCCATCAAGCTCGGGCTCAGCGTTTCGAAACCGTTGACTGACGGAGATCGGTACGACCTGATCTTCGATCTCGATCCTCGCCTCGTTCGCGTGCAATGCAAGTGGGCGACACTCGTCGGCGACGTCGTGAACGTTCGTTGCTACTCGTGC
>JANOUB010000366.1:0-4160 GCA_031416615.1 Thermoleophilia bacterium | reverse complement strand
GCGGCAGTGCTCCTTGGTCGCGCCATCTGTGCTCCCTCCTGAAAACGAAAAGAGCCCCAGGCGCAAGCAGCGCCTGAGGCCCCGTTGCCTCGAAAATCGACGCTGCAAGCCTAGCATTCCAGATCACGTCTTGTCTTCGAGTCCCGGCTCGGCGCCACTATGGCGAATCGCGCGCCCGTAGAGCGCTAGTGCGGGAGCCATGCACAGCCCTCCTGCGACGAGTGCGGCACGGATTGAGAACACGTTGCCGATCAGGCCGATCGCAGGCCCTCCCGTCCATTGTCCTACTGCGTCGGCCTGATTCGTGATCGAGAGCACCGTGGCGCGGACACTCGAATCGCCGACGTTGCGGTTCAGCCACGTCGCGAAGACGGGGTTCGCAACGTTGCGGGCGACGCCGACGATGAAGTACGCGAGGAGCGCGAGCCAGAACTGGCCGGCGAGCCCGAAGCCGACGGCGCTGACGAGGAGGATCGCGTCGAGCCAGAAGAGGCCACGCGCCATCGTCTCCTGGCCGGCGTGTTCGATCCGCTTGCCGAGCGGTCGCGCAACGGCGATCGACAGCATCACCGTGCCGGCGCCGAAGACACCGAACCACATGATCGGGTCAAGACCTCCGAGAGTCGGGAGACCCACGTCCTCCAGAAAATGCGCCTCCCAGAGCCGGTCAAACCCCTCGCTCCACATGCCGGAGAACGCTGAGATGCCGAGGATGGCGAGCAGAGCCGGCCGTGCTCGGACGAGCCCCACCCCCTGTCGGCCGGTGTGCAGCATCTGCCCGAAGGAGCTGCGTTCCTCCCGCGGCAGCGGTCGGAACCCCGTTTCCGGCATCGCGACTGCGTAGAAGGCGGCCAGCAGAATCGAGCCGACGCCGCCGAGCACGATCGGAAGGCGCAGGTCGATCAGCGCCAGACCGACGCTCGCGCCGATACCGAGAAGCGCGAACACGCGGCTCACCTGGGCTCCGCGCAGGTAGATGCCGGCGAGCCGCTCCTCGCCCACCTCGTCGGCGAGCCAGGCGTCCTGCGCGCCGCTCGTGAACGTGTAGCCAATGCCCCAAAGCGCCCAGGCGGCGATAATCGCGCCCGTCACCGTGATCGAGCCGACGACGATGATCGCGACGCCCATCACAACCTCACCGATCACGATCGAGAGACGGCGCGAGTAGATGTCGGCGACGATCCCGGTCGGCACCTCAAAGAGGAAGACTGCCAGCTCCATCACGGTGCCGACGAGCACGAGCTCGAGAGGGCTCATGCCGACCTCCGTGACGTAGTAGACGGCCGCGACCGTGAAGACGAGGGTCGAGAAAAACGTGGCGACGGCCTCGTAGGCGTACCAGACCGTGCCGGCAGAGAGACGGTGCATGAGCGTGAACTCCAGTCGTTCGAGCGATGACCAAAACCGGCGCAGGCGAACGGTCGGGAGCCGCCGCGATCACGGCTCCCGCGTCAGGCCCGCTATCAGCTCGAGACTGGCACTTCGGCCGGAACACTACACGAGGCGGGAGGCGACCGTCTCGAGCTGGGCGAGTGCCGCTTGCGCTGCCCCGCCCGGCACCGCTACAGTGTGATCTCTGGCGGGGCCGACGAAGGCTCCTCCGCGTGGCAATGACGCCTCAGTGCTCCCTGCGAGCCCTGGGGCTTTTTTGTTGGTCCAACGAGGAGGACGGGCAGATGATGAAAGTAGAGGCGGTCGTCGTCCGAGACCGCGTCGAGACGGTGATGGAAGCCGTTGAAACCGCCACCGGGCACATCGGTGTGACCGTGATCGAGGCAGTGGGTCACGGACGTGAGAAAGGGATCACACACGAATACCGGGGTCGTGTCTTCGAGTCGCGATTCCTGCCGAAGGCGTTGATGACGTTCGTCGTACCCGACGGGATTGCGGAAGGCGTCATCGGCGCCATCGTCGACGCCGCGCGCACGGGCCACCAGAGCGGTGACGGCATCTGCTGGGCCTCGCCCGTCGGCCACGTCACCCACAACCGCACCGGAGCAAAGCTCGAGGAGGCCGAGACCGTATGAGCACCAAGGAGCTCGCATTCGCGGCGAGCACGATCTGGGTCGTCCTCGCGGCGATCCTCGTCATCTTCATGCAGGCCGGTTTCTCATTCCTCGAGGCGGGCTTGACGCGGATGAAGAATGTCGGCCACATCGCCGCGAAGAACGTCCTCATCCTGGCGATCGTCTCGATCGTGTACTACCTCGTCGGCTTCGGAATGGCGTTCGGTGACGGCGGCAACGGCGTGATCGGCGGCTCGGGCTTCGTTCCGTCGGTCGACGAGTTGCTCACGATCGGACAGGCGCCATTCTCGTGGTTCAGCGCGGTCCCGGGGGCGGCCGGCTACCTGTTCGAGGTCGCGTTCGCGGCGGTGTCGCTCGCGATCGTCTGGGGCGCAATGGCGGAGCGGACGAAACTCTGGGTCTACTTCGCGTTCGGCGCGGTGTTCACCCTGATCTACTCGCTCGTCTCGCACTGGATCTGGAGCCCGGACGGCTGGCTGTTCGCGAAGGGCATGCAGGACTTCGCCGGTTCGACGGTCGTGCACTACCAGGGGGCACTCGCCGGCCTCGCCGGGGCGCTCCTGCTTGGGCCGCGGCTCGGCAAGTTCGTCGACGGCAAGGCGCAGCCGATCCCCGGTCACAACATGGCGTTCACGACGCTCGGCGTGATCATCCTCTGGTTCGGCTGGTTCGGGTTCAACGCGGGCTCGACCCTGTCGGTCGACTTCGGCGGCGTCGGGTTTTTCGCATATGTGGCGCTGAACACGAACCTCGCCGCGGCCGCTGGCGTGCTCGGGGCGGTCTCGACGTCGTGGATCGTGATCAAGAAACCCGACCTCTCGATGATGCTCAACGGCGCGATCGCAGCCCTCGTGGCGATCACTGCCGCGTGCGCCTTCGTCGCTCCCTGGGCGGCGATCTTGATCGGCTTCGTCGCGGGCGTGATCGTCGTGCTCGGGTCGCTCCTCGTCGAGAAGGTCGGGATCGACGATCCGGTCGGCGCGCTCGCCGCGCACGGCATGTCGGGTGTGTGGGGGACGCTCTCGCTCGGCTTCCTCGCCGTGCCGAGTCTCGCCGACAAGCTCGCGACCGGAAAGGGCGGCCTGTTCTACGGCGGCGGACTCCACCAGCTCGGCGTGCAGGCACTAGGGCTCGCCGCCATCGGTGCCTTCACGTTCACGGCGTCGTTCCTCGTGCTGTGGCTCATGAAGGTGACCGTCGGGATTCGCGCCGAGGCCGAGGTCGAGACGATGGGCCTCGACGTGTCGGAGCACGGCATGTGGGGGTACCCCGAGTTCTATATCCCGGTCCCGGGCGGGTACGGCACCGAGCATCACGCTCCCGTCGTGACACCGCCGGCCGTCGCACCCGGCACGGCGTCGGCGACCGGCTAGCCCTACAGCGACGGGACCCTGGCGACCGGCTTCAGTCGGTCGCCAGAGCCTTGGTCGGGCCTACACGAGCGCGAACGTGACCGTCACGCTCGCCGTCGTCTGCTGGGTGCCCGCCTCGATCGGTGTCCCGGAATCTGAAACGGCAGCCTTCTCGAACATCGGGACGGGAGTCGCGCCCCCGCTCTCGACGACCGAGGTCACCTTGCCGAGCGAGCGGCCGGCGGCGGCAGCAAGCGTCTCGGCGCTGAGGCGTGCATCGGCTACGGCCGCCTTCAACGCCTGCCGGTACAGCTTGCCCTGGTCTGCAACAGACATCATCGGGCCGTTGACCTGGTTCGCGCCTGCGCCGACGGCGGCGTCGATCACTGCGCCCGCACGATCGACGTCTACCGTTGCCGAGACGACGTTCGAGGCCGCGAACCCCGCCGGCTCACCATTCTGGCCGAACACCTGCGAGAGCGATACCGACTGCGTTCCGACCTGACGGCCGCCGACGGCCTTGACGGCGTCGATCACCTGCCGCATCTCGCGCGCATTGGCCGCGAGTGCCGCCTTCGCGGTCGCCGCCCGGACGTCGACGCCAAGCGAGAGCACTGCGGTCGTCGGGACTGCGGCCACGGAGCCGTTGCCGGTAACGGTGATCGAGTCTCCGGGCGTGGCCGTGCCGTCGACCGCCTGTGCACCCTCGGGCCGAGCGACGCCGGCGAGCGCTGCGGCGGCGAGGAGCAGGCAAGCGGCAATGGCGATGCGTTTCATGGAT
>JANOUB010000365.1:0-1940 GCA_031416615.1 Thermoleophilia bacterium | reverse complement strand
CTGACGCGGACGAAGGTACTCGCATTCGGGATCAGTGCCGCCTACGCCGGTGCCGCCGGAGCTCTGTTCGCGATCGCGACGACGTTCGTCAACCCCGACACGTTCCCGGTGGCACTCTCGATCTTTCTGCTCGTGGGCGTCGTCGTCTCGGGGCTCGGCTCGTTGACGGGCCTGATCGTCGGCGCTGTGTTCATCCAGTTCATGCCCCTGTGGGCGCAGAGCGTCTCCAAGTCCCCCGGTGCCCCCGCGGTCGTCTACGGCGTGATTTTGATTCTCCTGATCCTGGCCCTGCCGGGTGGGGCGGCGGGCCTCATCTCGCGAGCGTTGCAGTTGACGCGCCGCGGACGAGACTTTCCGAAGTCCTAACACTCGGGGACTACCATCCTCCGAGAAGCTCGACACGGTCGACCACCCATGCCTGAAGGAGACTCTCAGCAATGAACCGGAAGCTGACGTTCACGTGCGTTGCGCTCGTCGCATCGCTCGCCCTCGGCGTTACGGCTGCAATCGCCGGGACCGCACGCGGCGCGGCCGACCCCGGCGTGACTGCAGACTCGATTCTCCTCGGTGGGACGGCACCGCTGACGGGGCCGGCCTCGGCATACTCCTCGATCGCGCGGGGCGCGGAGGCGTACTTCAAGTACGTGAACGCCAGGGGCGGCGTCAACGGGCGAACGATCAACTACAAGTATTACGACGACGCCTACAACACCGCGCAGAGCGTGCAGGTGACGCGGCAGCTCGTCGAGCAGGACAAGGTCTTCGCGGTGTTCAACTCGCTCGGCACGGAGCAGAACCTGCCCGTGCGCGAATATCTGAACGAAAAGAAGGTGCCGCAGCTGTTCGTCGCTTCCGGCGCGACGACCTGGGGCCGCGACTACGCGCAATACCCCTACACGATCGGCTTCCAGCCGAGCTACCAGGCCGAGGGCTGGGTATACGGCAAGTACCTCGCGCGGACGGCACCGGGCGCGCGTGTCGCGGTGCTGTTCCAAAACGACGACTACGGCAAGGACCTCCTCGGTGGCCTCAAGCGCGGCCTCCAGCGCTCAAAGGTGAAGGTGATCGCGGCCCAGCCGTATGAGGTCACCGCGCCGGACGTGCAGTCGCAGATGGCGAAGCTCAGGGCCTCGGGCGCCGACACGCTCGCAATCTTCGCGACGCCTAAGGCGGCGATCCAGGCGTTCGTGTTCGCGAACAAGCTCGGCTGGAAGCCGAAGCGGGTGATCAACAACGCCGTCGCGTCGGCCGCGAACATCATGCAACTCGCGTCCGAGGGGGGCACGAACAAGCTCACCGACAACGCCGTCTCAATCGCCTTCCTCAAGGATCCGACCGACCCGCAGCGACAGACTGACCCGGCGATCAAGCTCTATCTCCAGATCATGAAGAGGTACGCGCCGGGAGCGAACGTCAACGACGTTTTCCACGTCTACGGGATGGCCGTCGCCTGGACAGCGGTCGACGCGTTGAAGAAGGTGGGCAAGGATCTGACGCGGGCCTCGCTGCTCAAGGTGCTCGACCAGTTCAACGCCTCGGGCAACCCCTTCCTACTGCCGGGGATCGCTCTGAAGACGTCCGGCAAGGATCACTATCCGATCGAGCAGATGCTCCTGCAGCGCTGGCAAAAGGTCTCGTGGAAGTCGTTCGGCGGGCTCTGGGGGTACAGGGCCTCCTAGCACCTTCCCCCGGAGAAACGCTCACGGCGAGGGCGGAACCGTTCGGTGGGGGAAGTAGCCGGAACGTGCCCGTCGGTGCGTCGGTGAGGGCGGCATCTGCCGCCCTCACCCGTTTCAGGATCGCCCGCTCGTCTATGCTGACGGCTTCCGGCGCGAGGAGACCGCCCGGCGACAACCAGGTACGCGCCGATGACCCACCTTGTCTCCGAGATACTCGCTGCGCCCCTCGACGACCTCATGGCCGAGGCACGATCACTGCGC
>JANOUB010000364.1:0-9600 GCA_031416615.1 Thermoleophilia bacterium | reverse complement strand
TCGCCGCCTGCGGCTGCGCCTCGGCGACGAGCATCGTGAGACTGTCGCGATCGCGTTGCAGCCGTTCGACCTCGGGGGCGAGCGGTACCTCCCGGTCCCCGCGCAGACGGAGGCGACCTTCGAGGTGCAGCGCGCTGTCGGTGGTGACGTCTTCCGGCTCGCCTTCGAGTCGCGCCTCCACGGCCCGTGCATGCGCTGTCTGCAGGACGCCGCCGCGGACGTCAGGGTCGACGCCCGCGAGTACCACGAGACGGCAGAGGGAGCGCCCCAGGACCTGCGATCCGAGTACGTCGTCGACGGAGAGCTGCAGCTTTCGCAATGGGCGCGGGATTCGATCGCCACGGCCCTCCCCGCGCAGATCCTCTGCCGGCGGGATTGCGCCGGACTCTGCATGGTCTGTGGCAAGGATCTGAACAACGAGCCGCATACCCACGAGGAGACCGTCCTGGATCCCCGGTGGGCCGCACTCGAGGCGTTGCGCGACGAATGACGGAGCTGACGCCGCGCGCCAGAATCGTCCTCGTCGATCACGGCAGGCTCGCTCTGATCAAGCGAGTTCGTGACGGGCGGACGTACTACCTCTTCCCGGGAGGCGGGGTGGAGGAGGGTGAGACGCCGCAGGATGCCGCGCGCCGCGAGGCGTTCGAGGAGCTCGGCGTCGACGTCGAGCTGGGACCGCTCGTCCACGAGGAGTCGTTCGGCGGCACGATCTTCTTCTACTACGACGCCTGGATCGTCGGTGGCAGCTTCGGGACGGGGAGCTGGCCCGACCACGCGCTCCTCACCGACCGCGAGCGAGCGAGGAGCGGCACGCACGAGCCCGTCTGGGTCCCGCTCGAGGAGCTCCGCGGCCTGGACATCAGGCCACGCGCCCTCGGCGACCTGCTTGCGATCTGAGCGATCCGCGAGGCCCTGGCGGGAACCGCCTGACACCTCGTCGCCCCATCCACGGAACCCGCCTATGGCGGGTTCCGGTTCCGGTACACTCCGCGGCTGCTGATGGCAGTCCCCAAGCGAAAAACCTCGAAGGCCCGCCGCGACAAGCGTCGCGCGCAGCACGGTATCTCCGCGCCGAGCGTGAACGTCTGCTCGAACTGCGGCTCGCCGACACGCTCGCATCACGCCTGCCCGACCTGCAAGACGTACCGCGGGCGCGACGTCCAGCCGCTCGGCACGCCCGCCCCGTAGCCCATGCGCGTCCGCGTCGCCGTGGACGCCCTCGGGGGTGATCGCAAACCGGCGGAGATCGTCGCCGGGGCTCTCGCAGCGGCAGCAGACGACGTGCGCCCGATCATCTACGGGCCAGCCGGTCTCGACACGCACGGCCTCGAGCACGTCGTCACCGAGGGAATGGTCGAGATGGAAGACAAGCCCGCGGATGCCGTCCGCAACAAGCAAAACTCCTCGCTCGTGCGGGCCGTTCGCGCGGTCGGCGACGGCCATGCCGACGCCGTCGTCTCCGCGGGGAACACGGGCGCAGTTCTCGCGGCCAGCCTGCTCCATGTGAGACGACTGCCCGGCGTCTTTCGCCCCGGGATCGCAGTCGTGATTCCCACCCAGCACGGGCCGTGCGTCCTGATCGATGCCGGCGCGACGGCGGACGCGAAGGCGGAGCACCTCCTGCAGTTCGGCTACATGGGCTCGATCTTCGCGCAGGAGGTGCTGGGTATCGAGCGGCCCCGGGTCTCGCTCCTCTCGATCGGCGAGGAGCCGGAGAAGGGCAATCAGCTGACGCTCGAGGCGCACGCGCTCCTTTCCGAGAGCTCGCTCCGATTCGCGGGCAACACCGAGGGACGCACGCTTCTCCAGGGGGAGACCGACGTGATCGTGTGCGACGGGTTCACCGGCAACGTGGCTCTAAAGACGCTCGAGGGCACCGTTCGCAGCCTGCTCATCGCGCTTCGCGCCGAGATCGTCGAGACGACGCGTGGCAAGGTCGGCGGCTTCCTGATCCGGCCCGCCGCTGCTCGCCTCCGGACGCGACTCGACCCCGAGACGACGGGCGGCGGCTACCTGCTCGGGCTGCGCGGTCTCGTTGTGATCGCGCACGGATCGAGCTCCCGGTTCGCGATCGAGAACGCCGTCAGGATGGCCGCGCGGGGGGTCGACCATGACGTTGTCGGCCGTATGCGTGAAGCTCTTCCGGAGCGCGTGGTAGAGTCGGCGCGCTCATCGAACCCGTCCGGCACAACGAGAGGTTGACGAACAGTGGCACTATCCCGTGAAGAAGTATCGGAGCGCGTGAAGGCCGTCCTTACCGAGCAACTCGGTGCGGACGAAGGCGATCTGACGGAGGAGGCCTCGTTCCAGGAGGACCTCGACGCCGACTCCCTCGATCTCGTCGAGCTGATCATGGAGCTCGAGGATCAGTTCGGGATCAAGATCTCCGACGAGGATGCGCAGAAGATCACGACCGTCGGCCAGGCTGTCGACTACGTCGTCGCGCACCAGTAGCGGCGAACGCGTGGCTCGGGGGGAGGGGCGCGTGCTTGCGCGCCTGATCGAAGCTCTTCCCCCCGAGCGTCGCGATCACGTCTTCACCCATACGTCCTGGGCGCCTGATCGCGCCTCCTCGTACGAGCGCCTCGAGTTCCTCGGCGACTCGGTGCTCGAGCTGTCGATCGCGAAGGCGTTGTACGACCGCTTCCCGGACGCGTCCGAAGGGCGCCTCGCGAAGATCCGGGCCCACGTTGTCTCGCGGCACAGCTGCGCCGATGTCGCGAAGGAGCTCGATCTCGGGCGGTTCCTGCTCGAGCAGGCACAGGACGTGCCCGAGGCGGAGCTCCAACGCATCGCGCGAAGCCGCAACGTCCTCGCGGCACTCCTCGAGGCTGCGATCGCGGCCGTCTACCTCGAGCACGGATTCGAACAGGCCGAGATCGCGGTCGTCGACGCGTTCGACTCACGGATCGAGTTCGCTCGCACCGGCCACGTCGACAACAAGACGGAGCTGCAGGAGGCGCTTGCGCGTACCGGGAATCAGGTGCAGTACAGCGTGCTCAACGTCGAGGGGCCGCCGCACGATCGTCGCTTCGTCTGCGTCGCGGTGATCGCCGGCGAGCAGGTCGGGATCGGCACTGCGTCGACGAAGAAGGCTGCGGAACAGGAAGCGGCGAGGCAAGCGCTCGAGTCGATGGGCCGGTAGCGGTGACAGGCGGTGACAGGCTTTAGCCCGTCTCCTGGGTTTCCGCTCGTGTTGCACCTGCGTTGTGCTCCCGCCGCCACGGAACAGCTCGACCGTGCCCGGCGTTGTCTACCCTAGATGAGTGATTCATCTAGGCGGCAGCGATGCAGCGCCGTTACGCCGTGACAACCAACCGAACTCGAAGACCGAGGAGCTGAGAGCAACCGTGAGCGACGTACGCAACGTGATCATCATCGGAGGCGGCCCTGCCGGCTACACGGCGGCTCTGTACTCGGCGCGCGCCAATCTACGGCCTCTCGTGATCGAAGGGTTCAACTGGGGCGGCCAGCTGATGATCACCTCGGACGTCGAGAACTACCCGGGCTACGCCGACGGGGTGATGGGGCCGGCAATGATGCAGGACTTCCGCCGCCAGGCAGAGCGCTTCGGGGCCGAGTTTCTGACCGACGACGTCACGCGCGTCGACTTCTCCGAGCGACCCTTCCGCGTCTATGTCGGAAACGACGAGTTTCTGGCCGACAGCGTCATCGTCTCAACGGGTGCGAGCGCCCGCCAGCTCGGGCTCGAGTCCGAGCTGCGTCTCCAGGGCCGCGGTGTCTCGTACTGCGCAACCTGCGACGCCTCATTCTTCCGCGACAAGGTCGTCGCGGTCGTCGGTGGCGGCGACTCCGCCCTCGAGGAGGCGACATTCATCAGCCGCTTCGCGAGCAAGGTCTACCTCGTCCACCGGCGCGAGGAGTTCCGGGCCTCCTCGATCATGATCGACCGTGCCCGCGGCGACAAGAAGATCGAGTTCGTTCTCAACAAGGCAGTCGACGAGGTGCTAGGCGACACCAAGGTGACCGGCATGCGACTCCGCGACACGGTCACGGGTGAGATGAGTGAGATCGACACCGACGGCTTCTTCGTCGCGATCGGCCACGATCCCAATACGGCCCTCTTCCTCGACCAACTCGACCACGAGGCGGATTCCGGCTACCTCGTCACCAGGGGCAAGTCGACCGAGACGAACGTTCCCGGCGTGTTCGCGGCCGGCGACGTCCAGGACCACACCTACCGCCAGGCGGTCACCGCAGCCGGCTCGGGGTGTGCCGCTGCGCTCGACGCGGAGCGTTTCCTGAGCGACCAGCGGCACGCAGCGCTCACTACCGCCGGTACCTGACGAACGCATCCGTTCTGCTGCCCGAGCCGTCCGACTGACGGCAGCCGGAACCGGGTGTAGCCTCGCATCGTGACCGAGGGCATCGCCGCCTCCACCGCCCCCGGCGAGCGAACGCGTACGCCCGCCGTCCTCGCCTGGCGCCTGGCGCCCGTGGCCGTCGCCCTGGGATCACTCGGCATCGGGATAGCGGCACTCGGGCACCGTTCGCTGACGACGGATGAGGCTGCGTCCGTCGCGCAGGCACGCGGATCGCTCGGCGCGGTGCTCTCAACGGTCGTGCATGACGATCCAAGCCAGGCAGGTCACCTCCTGCTGCTGAAGCTCGCGGCGACCGTCGGGGCCGACGAGTTCACGATCCGGGCACCGTCGGCGATCGCCGTCGCTATCGCAGCAGGGCTGCTGGTCGTTCTCGGCACGATGCTTCTCGGCCGCGTCAACGGAGTCGTCGCCGGGATTGCACTGGCAGCGAACGCGGGTGTGATCGAGGCTTCTCGCGAGGCGCGACCATACGCATTGGGTCTCCTCGGAATTGTCATCGTAACCCTGCTCTTCGTCTTCGCCCTCGAACGTGGCGGCGGCTGGCGATGGATCCCGTACGCAATCGTAGGCGCTTCTCTGCCGCTTACGCACCCACTCGCAGCGTCTGTGCTCGCGGCCCATGGCGCGGCACTGATCGCGCGCCGCGATCGGGACGACCTCTTGCGCGCCGGGATCGCGCTCGCGGCAGGAACCATCGCGGCGGCCCTCCTGCTCGCGTGGATGGCGGCCGACCGGCTCGACACCCCCGACGGAACCGGCGGACTCGATCTCCAGCGCCTCGGCAGAGGCATAGCCCACGCGATCGGCTGGAACCCTATCCTTGTTGCCGCTGCGATCGCAGGGATCGTCGCGCTGTTCAGAGTGCGAGGCACAGCCTCTGGCAGTTGGCGCGGCGTACTCGTCGCGACGCTCATCGCAGTTCCGGTCGTCGCGACGCTCCTCGCTGCGGTCGCTCTCCCCGTCTACGCGGGGGCGCTCGTGCTCTGTGCACCCGGGATCGCGCTTGCAGCGGGCGCCGCCGTGACCCTGCTCTCCCCCGCTCGCGGACGTATCTGGGCAGGATTGGCAGTGCTTCTGATCGCGTCGGCGGTGACGGTCGCTGTGCGCCTCACCTCCGCGCCAAACGAGGATTGGCGGGCTCTCACAAAAGCGGTCAAGCACGCGCGCGGCGCTCGGGAGACGGTCGTGGTCGTGCCTGAGCGCTCGCGAGCCGCGTTCGCCTACTACGCCCCGTATGTCCCCGTGATCAGGTTCGCTCGCGGCGAGGGTGCTTGGGTGGCGGTCGTCGCGAGCACGCACGCCGGTGCGATCACTGCCGCGCGCCCGTCTGTTCGCACCCCCACGTACGCGCTGCTGCGCCAGTTCCGGTACGGCGACGACCTGCGATTGCAGCACTGGGTGCGGCCGTGAGGATCAGTCTTGGCGCGCCGCCGACGCCCGGCTAAAGCCGGGCGTGCGGCGCCCCGCGGGCCGGGCCGAGGGCGGCCACCACCCACACCCCCCCCCGCCGCCCGCGGGCATCGCACACCCGCCGCCCGTGCCAGATCACGAGATGGGGGAACCGGTGCCAGTCGGCCCGCGGTACGATCTTGACGAGGTCGCGCTCGATCTTGACCGGGTCGTCGTGGCGCGTGAGCCCGAGCCGTTGTGCGATTCGCCGCACGTGGGTGTCGACGACGATCCCCTGCGCCTCCCCCAGTTCGGCGGCGACGACATTAGCGGTCTTACGCGCCACTCCCGGTAGGCGCAAGAGCTCAGGGATCGTGCGCGGCACCTCGCCGCCGAATTCCTCGAGCAGCATGCGCATCGCACCACGAATCGACTTCGTCTTCTGCCGGTAGAACCCGGTCTGGAAGACGTCCTGCTCGAGCTCCTCCTGCGGCGCCGCGAGGTAGTCCTCGGGACTTCGGTACTTGACGAAGAGCTTCTCGGTGACGCGGTTGACGTTCACGTCGGTCGTCTGAGCCGACAGCATCACCGAGATCAGCAGCTCGACGTCGCTCGAGAAATGCAGCGCGATCTCCGCGTCGCTGTGCTCCTCCGCGAGCCGCTCGACGATCGGGCCGATCCGCTCCCGTCGTGTGCCGAGACCACGGCGGCGCGCCTCGCGGATGTAGCTACGCGCCACGGAGGCTCTCGAAGTACGCGGACACCTCGTCGGCGGAAGGCGGGTCGAGCAGTTGCGAAGCGTGGTCGCCGGCATCCGGGTACCCGGATGCCCGGATCGCCGCAGCAGCCTCCTCGACGTCGTAGACGATGACGTCCGCACCTGCAAGCCGCGGATCGGCGAGTACGGCCTCGAGCGCCGGGAGGTTTCCGTGGATGTCGTACAGCGCCGCGACCCGCACGGCTCTCAGCCCATTTCCGCCGACACGAACGAAGGCTCGACGGCTCCCTCGCCGAAGCCGCCGAGCCGAGGGCCGGCGCAGACGACATCGAGGGCCGGGCAGCCGGAGCACGCGAAGGCACTCGGAGTGGGCCGGAACTCGCCGGCCCGGATTCGCGCGATCGAGGCCGAGAGGCTCGCCTCGAGGCGCGCGGCGTCCTCGGCCGCGACCACCGTCGAAACGACGGCGTCGGCCTCCTCGAGGAAGTGATAGACGACCTCGACCTCCCCGGCTCCGGCGCGCAGGCACGCGATCGCATACACGGTCTGTTGGGTCAGATATTCGGCGGAGACGATCTCTGCCGGGTCGCGGCCGAGCAACGCATTCGTCTTGTAGTCGAGCACGAGCGCGCGGTCGCCGTCGAACCACAGGACGTCGAGGCGACCGTTCACGAGCACTCCGTCCAGCTCGAAGGCGAACGGCCGCTCGGGCCGAGCGCCGCGAAGCCCGGCAATCCGCGCCGAAAGCGCAGAGCCTGTGTACGAGCGCACGAGCTCGCCGATCCGCCACAACTCGTCGTCGGAAACAGCCGGATACCAGGCGCGAACCTGTGCCTCGAGGCCGGCTGCGTCCGGTGGCACGGGCGCTGCCAGGTCGACGAGCTCGAGCAGACGGTGTACCGCGTCGCCGACCTCAGTGGGATGGAGGCCTGCCTGACCGCCGACATCGGCGCCGCCATGCGCCTCCCACGGGGCCGGCCGCATGCCGACGACACGTTCGGCGAAGTACCGGTACCCGCAGCGGTTATGGAGCGAGATCGCGCTGTAGGAGAGGCGAGCGACCCGGGTGAGCGCGGGCGCCGGGATCTCGACGAGATCGCGCAGGCGAGGGGCGGCCGCAGGAACGTCCTCCCCCGCTCCCTCGAAGAGCACGAGCTGGCCTTCGTCGTCGCTTTGATCGTCCACGTCTGCCGGGGAGGGCGCCCTGGCGCCGACGGTGGGCGCGAAGCGGTCGATGCGCAGCACGACGCCGGCGGCGCCGCGCTCAACCTCGACCGGACCGCCCACGTCGGTTCGGTCGAGCTCCTCACCGAGGCGCAGCCGCTGCAGCACCCAGCCGATGGGCGTCCGCTCGTCGCGCTCGTTCGAGCGATCGACGGAGCCCGAGACGATCAGTTGCTCCATGGCGCGCGTCATCGCGACGTAGTAGAGGCGCAGCCGTTCGGCTTCCTCCTCGCGGTCTCGCGTCTCCTTTACGTCCTCGTAGGAGGGCGTGGCCACGCGCGTGGCCGTTCCCGGGTGCGCCACCTTGAAGCCGAAGCGACCATCGGAGAGACACAGAATCTCGTCCGTGCGCGACCGTTCGCGGCCCGCATCCGCAACGACGACCACCTTGAACTCGAGGCCCTTGGCGGCGTGGATCGTGAGCAGCCGTACGGCGTCGGCGCCCTCCTCCTCCGAGACGGCGTCGCGCTCCGGCGCGCCCGCAGCATCCTGCTCGGCGACGAACCGGATGAATCCCTCGAGGTCCGGGCCGCGGAGCTCCTCGTACGACCGTGCCAGCCGCGCGAGCTTGCGGAGGTTTGCGTACCGGCGAACGCCGTCGTGTCGCGTGAGAACAGCCAGGTCGTAGTCGTGCTCGACGAGGATGCGTTCGCAGAGCAGCTCGAGCGAGAGCTTCGTGGAACTCTCGACCAGGCGCTCGTACCGCTGCAGGAAGGCGCGAACAAGGCGCACATCCTCCTCGGCAAGGTCAGGCGGCAGCGAGCGCTCGATGCCTTTGAAAATGGGGCGCCGCTCGGCGGTGGAGCGAATCAGGACAAGCGCGTCGTTCGAGACGCCGACGAACGGCGACGCGAGAACGGTCAGCAGCGCCTCGTCGTCGTAGCGGTTCTGCAGCAGCCTCAGGTACGAGAGCAGGTCGACGACCTGCTGCTGCCCGAAGTAGCGGCGACCCGTCATCCGGATCGTCGGCAGATCGAGCGCCCGGAGCTCCTCCTCGAACCACTCCGCGTCCGTTCCCGCCGCAAACAGCAGGACGATCTCGCCAGGCGTGGCGGCTCCAGCATCGACAAGCTCGCGCACGCGGCGGGCGACGTGACGTGCCTCGGCGCGGCGCCAGTGTAGACCCGAGTCGGCGTACGACGCCTTGTCGGTGACGAGCAGCTCGAACGGCGTTCCGAAAACGGGATCTCCGTAGCCCGCCGCCGGTTGGAGCGGCTGGAAGCCTTCGCCGAACTCGTCGGTGAACAACTCGTTGACGGCCGCGAGCACCTCCGGCCGTGAGCGGTAGTTCAGGGTCAGAGGGAGCACCTGCGGCGCAGCTTCACGCCTGTCGCGGAACACGGCGACGTCGGCGTGCCGGAACCCGTAGATCGACTGGAACTCGTCGCCGACGAAGAACAGCTCCTTCGGGGCGCCGGCGCACAACAGGTCGATCAGCTCGGTCTGGAGGCGATTCGTGTCCTGGAACTCGTCCACCATGATCGAACGGAACCGGAGCTGCTCCGCCTCCCTGATCACTTTGCTGTCACGGAGGAGATCCCTGGCTCGCAACTGCAGATCCTCGAAATCGAGCGCCGATTCGCGATCCTTGGCGGCGGCATACGAGGCTGCGAAGCCGGTGAGGAGCTCCTGAAGCAGCTCGCGGTCGCGGGAGGCCAACTCCTCGAGGGCAAGCGCATGCACCGCTCTTCGCGCATCGTTGAACGCCGCCGCCCGCGCCCCACGCGCCGATGAGGTAGCGAGCTCGAGCAGGCGCTCGGGGAGACGCGTCGTCTCGAGGAGGTCGATCACCTCGCGCGCCGCTGCCACTTGCAGGCCGGTCGCCTTCTCGTCGGTTGTGAGCGACTCCGCCTCGGCGAGCAGCTCGGTGATCCGGTCATCGAGACTCTCGCGCAAACCCGGCTCGAGCACGAGGTCGCGCCC
>JANOUB010000363.1:0-2387 GCA_031416615.1 Thermoleophilia bacterium | reverse complement strand
GCGGAGATCGCTCCGCACCACACGCACACGGGCCTCGGCCTCGACGGCGTCTCCGGCGACGACGATGACAGCGTGACTGGCGCGGACGGAATCCACCTCCCCGCCGATCGACGCCGCGACGGCCCGCCAGTCCTCGCCCGGTTGGGGCGAGTACAGCGTCAGCTTTGTCAGGCCATCGGGAACAGGGTCTCGGTACACGGCAACCCCGGCGCTGTCGGGCCCCCGGTCACTCATCTGCGCGAGCATCGCCACGAGATGGACACCGAGGTGCTCCTCGATCTGGGGCGACTTCGCGAACAGTCCGACGATCCCGCACATGCCGTGACTCTCTCCCTTCCTTGTCGAGACTTCCTCAGGCGCAGCCCAAAACTCAAGCTCCTTTCCCCACAGAGCCGTACCGCGCTCGCCGTCAGCGTTCCTCCGGGGAAAGGAGCCTAGAAGCGCGTCAGATACTCGCGCACCTCCCATGCGCTCACCTGCTCGTGGTAGCGCGACCATTCGTCCCGCTTCACGCGTAGGTAGTAGTCGACGTACTCCTCGTTCTCGCGTGTCCGGCCGAGGGCGGCGCGAAGGACATCGTCGCGCTCGAGCTCGACGGTCGCCTCGTACAGCGTCGAGGGCAGCGACCGCAGGCCGCGACCAATGAGCTCCTCGTAGGGGAAGCTGTAGAGGTTCTCCGAGTTCGGCTCGCCGGCATCGAGCTTGTTGGTGACACCGTCGAGGCCGGATGCCAGCACAGCCGCAGCGGCCAGATACGGGTTACAGGAGCCGTCGACCGTGCGATCCTCGATCCGGCCCGGCGCGGGGATCCTCAACATCTGGGTGCGGTTGTTGTAGCCGTAGGAGATCCAGACCGGCGCCCAGGTGGCACCGCTCGAGGTGGAACCGAGCTTCAGCCGCTTGTACGAGTTGACAGTCGGCGCGGTGAGGGCGCTGTAGGCGCGCGCATGCGTCTTCAGGCCACCAATGAAGTTGTAGGCCAGTTCTGAAAGACCGAGGCCGCGTGGGTCGGCTTCGTCGAGAAAGACGTTCACGCCGTCCTTCCACAGCGACATATGGAAGTGCGCCCCGTTGCCGGTAAGTGTCGTGAACGGCTTCGGCATAAACGTCGCGATCGCACCGTGCTGCTCTGCGAGCGTGTGCACCATGTAGCGGAAGAAGATCGCGCGATCGCAGGTGACGAGCGCCTTGTCATAGTCGAAGTTCTGCTCGAACTGGCCGTTCGCGTCCTCGTGGTCGTTCGCGTAATTCCCCCAGCCGAGCTCGTTGCAGTAGCGCGAGACGGTGGTGAGGAAGTCGTACTGCCGCGTCAGGCCGGCGATGTCGTAGCACGGCTTCTCCAGCGTGTCGTACTTGTCGGCGATCTCGATCGAGCCGTCGTCGTTGAGGTGGACGAGGAAGTACTCGAGCTCGATCCCGATCTTGAACTCGTACCCCTGCTCCGCCGCCCGGGCGACGACGTTGCGCAGGATCGTGCGCGGACAGTACGGCCACGGCTCGCCTTCCACCGTCACGTCGCAGGCGAACCGCGCCAGGTTCGGCTGCCAAGGCACGGGCGTGAAGCTGTCGAGATCGGGGATCGCCGCGATGTCGGGATCGTTCGGGAGCTGCCCGATCTCGCCGGCCGCGAATCCTGCAAAGCCCGCGCCATCCTCGACAAGGGTGTCGAGATAGGCGGCAGGGACGAGCTTGGCGCTCTGGCGCCCGTACATGTCGACGAACTGCGCGAAGATGAACTCGATTTTCTGGTCTGTGATCGTCTTGCGGATTGCGTCGAGCCTCGTGTCGGTAGCCATGGGTTTCCTCCTCGTTCGGTAGGGAAGAGATATCACTCATGGCACGCCGGATCGATGGAGAGAGCCTCCACCGTGGCGACCGTACGTATGGGGCACCCGTCTATCGAGCTGCGAGTGCGATCCGGAGCTGCACGAGCTTCACGGCGATCTCGATCATCAGCCAGTCGTCGCGACGGAGATCGATTCCCGAGAGGTCGCCGATCCGACGGAGGCGCTGGCGCAGGGTGTTTGCGTGGATATAGAGCGCGTCAGCGGTCGCACCGATGCTGCCGTGACGCTTCAGGAACTCTTCCAGGGTCGGGAGGAGGAAGGCACCGCGCTCGCTGTCGTAATTCGCGATTCGGGTCACCGCCTCGATCGTGGCATCCCGAACGCCGCCGCCGCCGCCCATCCGCAGGAGGTACTTGTAGGCCCCGAGCTCCTCGAACGCGACGACTGACGCTTCGCGCTCGAGCACGGTCGTGCCGAAGAGCGCCTGCCGTGCCTCCTCGAAGCCTTCGGCGAAGCTCGCGAGGCCTGCACACACGCTCGAGAGACCGATCGCCAGCGGCCCCGCGCAGTCGGCGTGCGCCCGCCGAACGATCTCGGTCG
>JANOUB010000362.1:0-6041 GCA_031416615.1 Thermoleophilia bacterium | reverse complement strand
TGCGGAGCAGGACGTAGGCCGAGAGCGCAAACACGTGCGCCAGCACGTAGCCGAGATTGCTCGCCGCGTAGATACCGAAGATGTTGCCGATGAAGAGCAGGAACAGGATGTTGATCACCATGTCCACCGTCATCGCGTTCCCCGGCACATGATGTTTGTTCAGTACCCCGAGTTGCTTGACGGTCATCCCCGCCCGCGCGATGCCGTAGAGCGCACGTCCGCCGTCAGCTGTCGCGGTGTTCATGGTGATGAGGAAACTGGCGACGAGGCAGACGACGAAGAAGTCGGTCAGGTTGTCGTTGCCGACGATCAGGTTCATGGCGCCGACGTAGTCGTACGCGCCGATGAGCTTCTCGGTTCCGCCGCCGACGAACCCGATCGGCAGCAGGATGTACACGACCATAGAGAACAGCGCCGCAGACCGGAGCGCGAGGCGTGTGTCCCGCACGGTGTCCTTGTATTCGGGGGCGAACGTCGCGCACACGTCGACTCCCCACGCCGACCAGCTCATCAGCCACAACCACACCAGTGCGAGCTGGAGACCGCCCCAGGCCTGCCCGTCAGCGCCAAGGTTGTTCTGGAGGTTCGCGCTGTCGAAGCTGCCGTTGATGAAGGGCAGGATCATCATCACGAACAGCGGCACCATGAGCAGGATCCCCGCCGCATAGCCGAAGGTGACACCGACGCGGGCGCCGTTCACGTTGAAGAGCCAGACGGCCAGGATCAGTCCGATCCCGATGAGCGCGGGCAGGCCAACGTTGACCGATCCCGTCGAGAAGTACCCGGTCGTGTCCGCGCTCGTCGGGCCGCCGAACGGCTCCCCCGAGAACCAGGCGCCCTGGACGATCTGACCGATGAAGAGGCCGTTTACTGCCAGGACGACAGACCAGCCGATCCAGTAGCCGAACGTCGCGATCGGGCCGACCAGGGTTGTGTACTTCCGCCACCCCTCGTGTGCGTACAGGGCGATCCCGCCCGACTTCTCGGGGAACATCGTCGCGAGCTCCGAGTAGATCGTGTTGAGGAAGACAGCGACGAACGCCGAGATGCCCCAGAGGATCGCCGCACCCCAGCCGCCGAGATCGCCGACGGAGAAGCCGAGCGCGCCCAGGAGGAACCCGGGATTTGCGAGAGCGATCACGAATCCGTCGTACCAGCGAAGCGTCTTCAGAAGCTGGCGTTCTTCGACTACCGCAGTTGCCACGATCGACCTCCGTCTGGGTTCCAGGACTCGGCGACCATCGCGGCCGCCGCTGCGGCGAACCTACCACCTTCGGCGGACGATTCCTAGTGTCGGATACGGTATTGCCGCCCCGGCAAATAACTCCGGATCCGCGGGTGTACGATCACGGCGTGCGCGAGCCCCCGATCACGATCAGCTGTGACTGCGGAGCTTCGGCAAGCGTGTCCTATGGCGAGCGATGGCACTGCGAGCAGTGCGGGAAGACGTGGAACACGGCCCAGATCCCTCGCGCCGACTACGACTCGCTGCTCGCCGACGTCAAGCGCTACCGTCTGCTCGTGGTCGGACCGCCGCTGGCGCTCGCCGCCGTGCTGGTTCCGCTGGCGGTCCTCGTTGGCGTTCAGTACGCCTTCCTGCTCTTCGTGCTCGTCATGGCCCATGGCCTGCTCGTGGTGCCACAAGTCCGGCGTCGCACCGCAGCGCAGTCGAGCGCCCGGGCGATGGCCTGGAAGCTCAGCCCCGAGTAGCGAGGTGCTCGGGACACGGCGCACCCGGACGAGCGCGGACAGCCCTACGAGCCGACCGGGCTCCGGCAGCCGAGCGCAAGGGAGACGGCCACGGTGTGCTCGAGCAACACCGTCGCGGCGGCCCGTAGTGCTCGCGCGTCAAAGCGCGAGGCCGGGCCCTGGACGCCGATGATCCCGACGAGTTCCGCCGTGCTACCCCAGACCGGAGCCGCGACCGCAGCGAGACCCTCTTCGCGCTCCTCCCTGGCCTCGGCGAAACCGCGCCTCCGCACCTGCGCCAGCTCCTCGACGAGCCGTTCGCGCGTCGTGATCGTGCGCGGCGTGAACGAGGTGAACGGAGCAACGGGTAGCTCCACATCGCCGAACGCAAGCATCACCTTGCCGACCGCCGTGGCATGGCCGACGCTCGGGCGGCCGAGCTGGGCAACGCTCTGGACGACGGAGGAGCTGTGCGCGAAGTCGACAGTGATCGCGTCGTGCTCCCCGGGGGCCGACAGGGTTGCCGTCTCACCGGTCTCCCGAACGAGCGCCTGCAGATGCGGCCGGGCGAGCGCACGGAGGTCGAGGCGCCCGAGCACCGCGTTGCCGAGCTCGATCAGCCGCAGCGACAGGCGATACCGGCCGGTCTCCGGGACATGCTCGACGAATCGCGCCGAGGCGAGCGTCGCCAGCAGGCGCGAGACGGTGCTGGCGTTGATCCCGGTGCGGCGTGCAATCTCGTTCGTCCCGAGCTCGCCCCCCTCGGCGAGGGCATCGAGTACGGTGAACGCCCGCTCGACTGCGGCGACGTGGCGGACGGCTGGTTGACCGGTGCGTGCCATGATATGCTCCTGTTCTTCTATTTTGACACACCATTGCCCGGGAGGCAATAGACAATGATACCCGCATCGTCTCGCTTCGTCGTCGTCGGCGCCGGCATGCACGGCCTCTCGACCGCTTACCATCTCGCCGTCGAGCTCAGGCAGCGCGGCCTCGGCTCCGGCGCCGACATCGCGGTGATCGAGAAAGCGACCCCGGGCGCCGGCGCCACCGGCATCGCCTGTGGCGTCGTCCGCAACAACTACTTCCAGCCCGCCATGAGCGAACTCATGCAGGCGTGCGTCGAGGTGTGGGAGTCCGACCCTGTGGCCTACCACTACAACGGGGTCGGCTACATCGCGCTCGGTCCGAACGTGCAGGAAAGCGACCTCACCGCCGTCTACGAACGACACCAGCGCATCGGCTACCGGTCTGACCTCTACCTCGGAGAGGCCGAGGTCGACGCCCACATGAAGGGGCTGTTCCCCGACTGGCGCGCCCAGGGCGTCACGGTCTGCCTCCACGAGCACCAGGGCGGCTTCGCCTTCAACATCGAGTCGGTGATCGGCCTCCGCGACAAGTGCCTCGCCGAGGGTGTGCAGATCCACTCCTATGTCGAGGTGACAGGCTTCGAGCTCGGCGACGACGACGCCGTGACCGCCGTCGAGACCGACAAGGGCCGGGTCGCCGTCGGCGAGCAGGTTGTGATCGCGCCCGGCCCGTGGGCCAAGCACTTCTGGGGCATGCTCGGCCTGCCGATGACGATCGACATCCACACGCCCTCCGGCGACGTTGCCCGAGACCAGCCGATGTGGACGTACTGGAACCTGCAGGAAGGCGAGATCACCGTCGATCCGCTCATGTTCGCGACCGCCGACGGCGGCGCACCCCCCGTGATCCACCTCGACACCAACGCGCCCCTGCACACCGATGACGGGCGGCTGATCACCGACGAGCTGTGGGGCATCTACTACAAGCGCGACCGGCACGGCGTGCAGGGAGGCGCCGCGCCGCTCACCGTCGACGGCGACATCGAACTCGACCCGTACCCCTCCACCACGGACGTCGACGACGAGTTCCCCGACATGTGGTGCGCCGCGCTCTCGCACGCGATGAGCCGGTTCGAGGGTTGCCGCCCTCTCTACAAGCAGGCCCGCTCCGGGGGCGTCGGCTCGTTCACCGCGGACAACTTCCCGGTCTTCGACTACCTGAAACCGAACGTGTACGGGGTCCTCGACTCGAACCATGGCTACAAGATGATCGGCGTCGGCCGCGAGGTCGCCCGGGTCCTGTGCGGGGATACGGCCCCGCTGCTGACGCCGTTCCGCTTCGAGCGCTTCGCGACCGGCGACCTCCACCCGGTCTCGAACTCGCCGTACCCCTGGTCGTAGGACGAGCGGGGGACCGGCTGCAGCCGGTCGCCCCGGGCTTCGGCCTCGGTCGCGACTTGCGTCGCGACGCTGCGTGCCGGAGAATGATCGCGTGCTGATCCTCCTTCTCCTGCAGGCCGCGCCGCTCCTCATGCTTCTAACGCTCGCCCTCGCGCTCTACCTGACCGTGATCGAACTGCGCCAGATGGAGCCCCGACCCCACTTCCTCTGGTGGAGCTGGTGGCTGCTGCTCGTCTTCATGACGCACTTTGTCGGCTACCTCATACTCCGTGTCTACGCCTTCATCCAGCACCGACGAGCCGCAGCCGCGTAGCCGCGATCTCCGCGATAGCACCCTCGGGCGCATCGCGATCATCGCGGTCGTACTCGCGATCGCCGCAGTCTCGGCCCGCTCGTGCGGGGGAGGAGGGAGTGACGCGTTGACCCAGGAGGAGGCAATCGACGTCGCTCGGACCGTCGCGGTGTTCAAGGGAGAGAAGGTTCTCGTCCGCTACCTCAACCAGGGCATTCCACCTCGCGGGACGTGGATCGTGTCGTTCTACACCGGACCACCCCGGAAGCCCATAACCGCCCAGACCGTTCTCGTCGACGCCCCGACGGGTCAGATCGTCGACGACGGGCGCTAACCGACCATGTAGCACTTGCACACATCGGGGTGCCCAAGTCCGGCGACCGGTGACATGGAAGGGGGCGTCGACGCCTCGTACGCTCTCGCCACCGTGCCCTGTTCGGCGTAGGAGGCGTGCATGCTCATGTCCGTGTTCAACCTGCTGGCTGATACCGCGTCTGACATCAAGGCGCTGCAGGATCAGGTCAAGCTCGACTCGCAGATCCTCGCGGAGACGTTCTACTTCTGGACCGTCGTCGTGATGTGGCTGATCCATGCCGGTTTCATGGCCTACGAGGCGGGCTCGGCGCGACGCAAGAACGTGATGTCGACGGCGATGAAGAACGTGCTCACGATCGCCGTCGTGACGCCGACCTTCTACTACTTCGGCTGGTACGTCTACGGTTGCATGCAGGAAGGATGGCCGAAGAACGGCCATGCGAGCCCCGATGCCTTCCCGGGCTTCTGCGGCCTGACGGCCCCGTGGAGCGCGGCGAGTGGCCCGAACCTCCAGGACCACATCAGCGGCGTCTTCTTCCTCGCGTTCCTTCTCTTCTCGTGGACGACGGGCTCGATCATGTCGGGCGCCCTGATCGAACGCGTCCGCCTATCTGCCTATCTCCTCCTCACCGTCCTGCTTGGCTCATTCGTCTGGATTCTCGACGCCGCGTGGGCCTGGAGCGCCGGCGGCTGGCTGACGACGCGCTTCGGCTTCCATGACGCGATCGCCTCGGGGGTCGTTCACGGTGTCGCAGGGTTCTTCACGCTCGGGGTGCTGATCAACCTCGGGCCACGGATCGGGAAGTACGACATCAAGGGGCGGGCGAGATCGTTCCGAGGCCACAACACGCATCTGACCCTGATGGGCCTGATGCTCATCTTCACCGGCTTCTACGGGTTCTACGCGGCGTGCCTCGTGATCCAGTCGACGACGTTCCCCGGCTGGCTGAACATCTACGGCTCGCCGACGACGCTGGGCGCGATCGCGTTCGTGATCACGATCGGCTTCGCCGGCGGCTTCACGGGCGCGTGGTTCGCCAGCAAGGGCAACCCGTTCTGGACGCTGTCCGGCGGCCTCGCCGGCGTCGTCACGGTCTCGGCCGGCGCCGACGTCTACCACCCGTCGCTCGCCTACCTCCTGGCGGCGTCTGGCGGCATGCTGGTGGTCTGGGTCGGCGGCTGGATCGAGCGGACGCTCCGCCTCGACGATGCGGTGGGAGCCGTCGCGGTACACGGCTTCTCCGGCTTCTACGGCGTCTTCCTGGTCGGCATCTTCGCGGGCGGCTACCCGACCGGGATCAACAACGTGCCCGTGTCGTTCGGCGGGCAGCTGATGGGGATGCTCGCGTTCCTGCCGCTCGCGTTTCTCCCCGGCTACGGCTGCGCCTGGCTGCTAAAGAAAGCCAACCTGCTGCGCGTGCCGCCGGAGGTGGAGATCGAGGGTCTCGACCTTGCGGAGTTCCAGCAGGACTTCTATCCTGAGTTCGAGCGCGTACCGGAGGTGATCGTGACTCCCGACGGCCACGAAGTCGAAG
>JANOUB010000361.1:0-3168 GCA_031416615.1 Thermoleophilia bacterium | reverse complement strand
TCGATGCGGCGGCGGAAGACGCGGTCGTTGCCCGACTCGCAGCCCTCGAATCGGACTTCCTGCTCGTCTCGGAGGAGCTCGGCGAGCGCTCCTTTGGGGCGGGCGGGCCGATGCGCGTCATTGTCGACCCGATCGACGGATCGGTGAACGCCAAGCGAGGCATCCCGTTCTTCTCGCTCTCTCTCGCAGTCGCCGAAGGACCCGCAATGGCAGACGTCACGTTCGGCTACGTCTACGACTTCGGCGCGCGGGAGGAATGGGTGGCGGAGCGGGGCCGCGGCGCGCGTCTGAACGGCCGCCCGCTCGAGAGCCCTCCCCCGAAGGATCCGATCGAGATCCTCTCCTTCGAAGCGACGACCACCGCGTACATCGCCGACAAGGCCGCCTCGCTCCTTGGGGTCGCGGAGCGCCTTCGGGTGATGGGCTCCCTCGCGCTCTCCCTCTGCCACCTCGCCGCCGGCAGAGTCGATGCCGTCTGCTCGCTGAAGGCGGCCCGCTCGATCGACATCGCCGCCGCCCAGCTGCTCGTCCGCGAGCGCGGCTACGCGATCGAGCTGTTCGAAGACCCACCGTTCGAGGCGGCGCCGCTCGACCTCGTCGGCCGCTCGCGCCTCGTTGCGGCCGCCACCCCGGCGCTCTGCGCCGAGCTTGCCGACGCGCTCCGGTAACGAGAGGTGCTCCGGTAACGAACGGTGAAGGGGCGGCTTGCGCCGCCCCTTCTTGCTCCGGGAGGTCGGAGCGCCGGTGAGACCTGCCCCACCGCCGGGCCTCCAACCCCGGCGGGGGGTGCGGGATTGCGCCACACCTGGTGTCGCCTGCCCGCTGTCCCGTGTCTGTGTCGGTCAGGCCGACGACGCCGCGGGCTTATCGTGTTTCCCGAGGACGACGAGGGCGAGGATGACGAAGCCGATGCCGCTGAGCAGGAGCGCGATTCCGACGATCACTCCGAACAGCGCAATCTGCTCGGCCATGTAGGAGACGTTCAGCGCCGTGGCGAGCGCGGTCTGCGTCACCCAAGTGTTCCGGCTCGCGTTCGAGACCGGCTTACCCTTCTCGTCCTTCAGGGCCACCGCCTCGTCGCTCGTGCCCTTCGGGTTCGTCGGATCGTCCGCGGCCAGGAATCGGCCCATCTGCGCGTACGTCAACCCACCAGACGACCCGAGCGCGTGAATGCGCATGTATTCCGCGAAGCAGCGCGCGTCGCTGCCGCTCTCGATCGGCTGCTCGGCCACATCGCATGACGGGACCGCGACGTTCTGGAGGCCGTACTCCTCGATCGACTTCTTGATCCCCGTCGGGCTCATGTCGGCCGAGCCGACGATCAACTCGAGCTCGAGCCCGTCACTGACGGTGTTGCGCGCGTTCACGCTCATGACGAGCGCGCCGATGCCGAACGCGATCATGACGACGCCGGCGACGACGCCGCCGATCTCGAGAATCCTGCGACCAGTCATTTACTCTTACCTCCCGGTTGACTTCCCTGCTCCCACTCCGAATGGAGGGACACGTCGCAGTGTCCCTCGTCGTAACCGCCGGGTCATCGGGGCAAACCACTCCATCCGCACCGCGGGAACCCGCCGCTTCTTGTACGGACAATTACTGAGCCTGGCTCAGTCGTTGGTACGCTGACTCGACGATGCTTCTGGAGCGCGACGCGATTCTGAGGGCGCTCGAGCAGGTGATCGACCCCGAGCTGCACAAGCCCGTCACCGAGCTCGACATGGTGCGCGACGTCGTGATTCACGATGGCGGTCGTGTGGATGTAACGATCGCGCTCACTGTCGCCGGCTGCCCGATGCGCTCGTCGTTCGAGGATCAGGTGCAGCGGTTCGTGGGCGGCGTCGAGGGTGTCGTCTCGGTGCAGCTTCACTTCGACGTCATGAGCGCTGACGAGAAAGCAGCGCTGTCGTCGCGGTTGCGAGGCGGCAGGCCGGAGAAGACGATCTCGCTCGAGCCTTCCACCCGCGTCCTCGCGATCGCGTCGGGCAAGGGCGGCGTCGGCAAGTCGACTCTGACGGCGAACCTCGCCGCGGCGCTGAGTGCGGCAGGCCAGCGCGTCGGCGTACTCGACGCCGATATCTACGGGCATTCGATCCCGCACATGCTCGGCGTGCAGCAGCGGCCGGTCGTCGTCGACACGATGATCGTGCCTCCTGTGCGGGGTGACCTGAAGCTGATGTCGATCGGCTTCTTCCTCGACGACAACGCACCGGTGATGTGGCGCGGTCCGATGCTGCACCGGGCGCTCGAGCAGTTCCTCTCCGATGTGTACTGGGGCGAGCTCGACACCCTTGTCGTCGATATGCCGCCTGGAACCGGGGACGTTGCGATCTCGTTGGGCCAGCTGCTTCCACGCGCGGAGGTCGTGATCGTGACGACGCCCCAGCCTGCGGCACAACAGGTGGCGGTGCGTGCTGCCCGGATGGCCGAGAAGGTGGGCATGCGGATCGTCGGTGTTGCCGAGAACATGTCGTACCTTGTCGGCACCGGGCAGGAGATCTTCGGGTCCGGCGGCGGTCAGAGGCTCGCCGACGAGATCGGTGTGCCGCTACTCGGGAGCATCCCGCTCGATCCGGCGCTGCGTGAGGCCGCCGACGCGGGAACGCCGATTCTCGAGGCCGCACCCGAGTCGGAGTCGGCCGCGGCGATCACGGCTCTGGCCGGCCGGATTCAGCGCACGCGCCGCGGCACCATCCGCAAGGCGCTCACGGTTCTCTCGTAGGCTCAACGTGAAGAGGGCGCCCGCGGGCGCCCTCTTCACGTTCGGTCACGCGAGGTCTGCCTACAACTACTTCTCCAGCTTGCGAAGCGTCAGCACGCCAGGCGCGCCGACCCACTCGCACTTCATCTCGACGTCCTTCGTGTTGAGCGGGAAGCCGGCCGGAACCGCGTACACGGTGTCGATCGTGCACGTCACTGCCGGGCCGTGCTTCGGCGTCACCGTGATCGTTGCCGGAGGACCTGCGGCGAGCCCGGTGATCACGCCTTTAACGTGCACACGCTTCCCGGGCTTGTCCGACTTCGGGGCCTTGCAGGCCGGGCCGGCGACGACGGCGAGCACCGCCGCGTTGCTACCCGAGCCGAGCTGCCCGTCGGTGAAGTTCGTGCTGTCGCCGGCAAACGCCGCGCTCAGGTTGCCGAGCACCTTGGCGTGGTTCCCGTGGGACT
>JANOUB010000360.1:0-7662 GCA_031416615.1 Thermoleophilia bacterium | reverse complement strand
CAGATCTACGACGAGGGCGCCGTCGATCTGGCCACGAAGGAGCTCGTCGTCGTGCGGGTGTCGCGGCTGAACGCGTGCCGCTACTGCCTCGCCGCCCACAGACCGCTCGCCCTCGAGAGCGGCGTCGGCGAGGAACAGTTGGCCGCAGTATGTGACGAGATCCCGCTCGAGGCTCTCGCCAAACGCGAGCGGACGATCATCGAGTGGGCCGACCGATACGTGCTCGATCCGGCGGGGATCACCGACGAGCTCGTTGCCCGCGTGCTCGATCACCTCCGTGACGACCAGATGGTGGAGCTCGCGTTGGTAATCGGCGCCACCCAGATGCTGAACCACTTCTGCACGGCATTCGACGTTCCGCCGGCGGCATGAGCGCCCGCGAGGTGCTGGAGACCGCGGTCCAGGAGGGGCGATGCGGAGATCGCCTCTGGCTCTACGCGACGTACCACTGCAACCTGGCCTGCGGCTACTGCCTGACGGAGTCGATGCCGGGGATCGCAAACCGGCGAACGCTTCCCTCCGAGACGATGATCCGTCTGGCGCGAGAGGCCCGAGAGCTCGGGTTCGAGGCGATCGGCGTCACCGGCGGTGAGCTGTTCATGCTTCCCGACGCCGCGGAGACTCTGGCCGAGATCGCCTCGCTGCTCCCCACTGTCGCTCTGACGAACGCGACGTTGTTCACGGACAGGCTGCTCGAGCGCCTCACACCTCTCGCAGACCTCGACATCGCACTGCAGATCTCGCTGGATTCGGACCTACCCGAGCGGAACGATGCGTTTCGCGGCCCGGAGAACTTTGCCAAGGTGGAGCGTGCGATTCCCGCGCTGCTCGAGCGCGGCATTCGCGTGCGCCTCGCGACGACGGTCGAGGATCAGACCGAGGAAGAGCTCGCCCGCCTCTGTGCGCTCCACCGCAGCTGGGGGGTCTCCGACGACGACCACGTCGTCCGTGGAGTTGTGAGGCGTGGCCGGGCCGAGCTCGCGGGGATGGGGATCACGCCTGGGCCGACGGACATCCTGCCCGAGCTGACGATCACCGCCGACGGCGCTTTCCTGCATCCGTTTGGGCCCACGGTTCGCCACGGCGTCACCGACCTCGATCTGCTCGTCTCCCGACAGGTATTGCCGCTCGAGCGGGCGGCCGAGCGCTTCCTACGGATCGTCTCCGACCAGCCCGTCGGAACGGACGTCGCCCGCAACATCAGGTGAGCGTGAAGGAGGCCCCGCGGTCGCGGGGCGCAAGCGTGTGAGCAGACTCCGACAACATCGGGTGAGCGTGAGCTCGTCGCCTCGGCCGCGGGAGGTCGACATCGTAGGAGTGGCGCGCTTGGCGGTCGCGGCCGGGCTCGGCGCCGGTATCTTCGCGATCGAGCTCTCGGTGCGTTCTGACACCGGTTTGCGTGAGCAGGTGCTCGCGCAACTCCTCGCGTTCGCGCTGTTCCTGCCGGCTGCGTGGCTCTGTTGGGGAGGGCTCGGGGGCGGGAAAGCAGGCGTCGTGCTCGTGCTCGCGGTCGGGGTCGCGGTGCACGCGGCGGCGTTCGCACCGCACGCGCCGCCACCGTTGACGACCGATACGTACCGCTACGCGTGGGATGCGCGTGTTCAGGCGGCAGGGGTCAACCCGTACCGGTATGTGCCGAACGCGCCCGAGCTCAAAGGCCTGCGCGACGATGCGATCTGGAAGAGCGTCAACCGCAAGGACTGGACGACGGTGTACCCGCCTGGCGCCGAGGCGTCCTTTCTCGCCGCGCGCGCCGTGTTCGGTACCGGGGTTCGTGCCACGACGTGGCTGATGCTCGTGGCCGAAGGGCTCGCCGTCGGCTTGCTCCTGCTCGTCCTCGCCCGCGTGGGCGCTCCTCTCGAGCGCGTGGCGGTGCTCGTGTGGCATCCGCTGGCGGTGAGCGAGATCGCCGCGAACGGCCATTCGGACGCGCTCGCCGTGCTCGCGGGTGCGGGGTTGCTCGCCGCCTGGGCGTGCGGGCGGAGAGGCATCGCCGGGCTCGCGGTCGGGGCGGGTGTGCTCGTCAAGCTCGGGCCACTGTTCCTGCTGCCCGCACTGCTACGCGGCGGTGGCCGCCGCTTCCTGGCGGGCGCGCTCGGGCTCGTCGCGATCGGCTACCTCGCGTACTCCTCGGTCGGAACGAAAGCCGTCGGGAGCCTGTTGCAGTACCTCGATCGCGAGGATCTTGGTTCGCTTGCCTGGTGGACGCTCGAGCCGTGGCTCGGCCGCGAGGGCGCCCGCACGCTCTTGCTCGTCATTCTCCTCGGGGTCGTTGCGGTCGTCGCGCTGCGCACGCACGACACGGTTGACCAGGTTGCACGTTCGGGGCTCCTTGTTCTCGGCGGCATCCTGCTCACGGCGGCGTTCCTCCAACCCTGGTATGCGCTCTGGCTCCTGCCGTTCCTCGTCGTCACTCCCGGCCCGGCGTGGCTGTGGCTGACCGGGACGCTGCCGCTGCTGTACGTGTTCGGGATCGAGGGTCGTCTGCCGTGGTGGGTCCGCGTCGCTATCTACGCGCCGTTCGTTGTCCTCGTGACGCTGCGGGTGGTGCGGCCCACCCGCACGTCGCCGATCCTTCTGTCGCCGCTTCCGAAACGGCCGACCGTAGGGGTCGCGATCCCGGTGATCGACGAGGCGGAGGCGCTCCCAGCTGTTCTCGCGGGGATCTCCGCGGCGAGCTTCGACCGTCTCGTCGTCGTCGACGGTGGCTCCAGGGACGGGACGCCCGAACTCGCGCGAGCCGGCGGCGCCGAGGTCGTGGTCGAGACCCGACCGGGCTATGGCCGGGCCTGTCGGACGGGGGCGGACGCGCTCGAGACCGACGTTGTCGTCTGGCTCGACGGGGACGGCAGCGACGACCCGGCGGCGATCGCGGCCGTGCTCGAGCCGGTGCTCTCCGGCACGGCCGCGCTCTCGCTCGGCGTGCGCACGGCGCTCGAGGCGGGAGCGCAGCACTGGCATCAGCGGCTCGGGAACCGGTTTGTCACGCTCCTCGTCCGCGTCACGACCGGGGTCTCGGTTCGCGACATCCCGCCGATGCGCGCGATCCGCCGCGACGCTCTCGCCAGCCTCGATCTGCGGGAGCTCTCGTATGGGTGGCCGACGGAGATGGTGGTCAAGGCAGCGCAGGCGGGGCTGCCGATCGCGCAGGTGGAGGTGCCGTCGCGTGCCAGGCGCGGTGGGCGCTCGAAGGTCTCCGGCCGGCTCGGGCCGTCGCTCCGTGCGGGCGCGCGGATGCTCGCGGTTGTTGCGAGGCACGCGTGAGCTGGCTCGTGACCGGGGGCTCGGGCTTCCTCGGTGTCCATCTTCTCCGCCGCCTGGCCGAGCGTGGCATCGCTGCACGATCGCTCGACCTCGAGCCGCTCGAGATCGAGCTTGCCGGAGTCGAGGCGGTCGTCGGCGATATCCGTGATGAGACGGTCGTCCGCGGAGCCCTCGGCGGCGTCGAAGTGGTCGTCCACGCCGCAGCTGCTCTCCCCTCGGGAGGCAATCTCGAAGCAGTCAATGTCTCAGCCACAGCGCGGCTTGCCCAGCTCGCCCGCGAGGCGGGTGTGCGGCGAAGCGTGTTCGTGTCGTCCGCCGTCGTGTATGGGATCCAGCCGCCACCGGTCAGCGAAACCGCCGAGCCGCGGCCCTGCGAGCCCTACGGGCGCTCGAAGCTCGCAGCGGAGCGAGCCTGGCTCGCGGCGGCGCCTGCCCCGCTCGTTCTCAGGCCCTCCGCGTTCATCGGCCCCGAGCGGCTCGGTGTCTTCGGGATCCTCTTCCGCTGGATCCGCGAAGGACGGCGCGTGTACGTCCTCGGCGACGGCGGGAACCGCTACCAGCTACTCGACGTCGCCGACCTCGTGCGCGCGCTCGAGCTGGGGGCGGAGCGCCCGGCAGACGGCGTGCTCAACGTCGGTGGCCGGATCAGCGGCACTGTCCGCGCCGACCTCGAGACGCTGATCCGCCATGCCGGCTCGCGAAGCAGGGTCGTCGGGGTGCCCGCCGCGCCGGCGAAGGCGGCGCTGGCAGCGCTCGACATGGCCCGACTCTCGCCGCTCCAAACCTGGCATCGCCTCTCGGCCGACCAGGACATCGTGTTCGACTGCTCGCGCGCCCACGATCTGCTCGGCTGGCAGCCTGTGCACAGCGGCGCGGCGACACTGATCCGCTCCTACGACTGGTACTGCGGGGCCGGAGCGAGTCGACCGGAAGGGATCGCGCACCGCAGCCGTTGGCGCGAGCGCTCGCTCGGCGCGCTCCGGCGGATGTCGTGAGGCGCCGTGGGGCTCGATCGGCTCGGACGACGTGCCGGCGTTCACGTATTGGGTTGAGACGGGGCCGGCGCCTGCCTCGCCCCGTCCCAGCGAGGAAGGTGTGTCGGCCCTCGGGCCGACACACCTTCCTCGTTAGCCGGCCTTCTTGACCTGCCCGCGGATCTCGCCGGCGGCGTTCTTCGCGGTGTGGATGTTGACGTACGTGACGCCGGCCCCGATTGCGGTGTTGACAGCCTGCGAGAACGTCACCTTCCCGCTCTTGCCGCTGATACACGGCCCGCAGACAGCGACGAGCACGGGTCCTGCCTTGCCGGGCTTGCCCTTGTGGATGTGCGCGGCGACCGCCTTGCCCGTGAGGTTGCGGTAGGAGAGCTTGAACGTCCCGACGTACTTCCCACCCTGCTTCGCGACGGAGACGGTGAACGTTCCGGCGGCGCCTGCCTCGAGCCCTTTCGGCTTTGGCACCTCGGCGCCGCCTGTCAGGACGGCACGGTGCTTCATCGGCATCTCGGTCGTCGACTCACTCGTGCTTGCGAGCGTGCCGCTGACACCACTGGACGATGCGAGCCCGGCGACGGCGAAGCCGAGTGCGAGGACTGCGGCGCTACCGAGCACTCCGAGCGCCACCGTAGTTCCCTTGCGCGTTCCCTTGAGCATGAACAGATCCTCCCGGTCGAGTCACCTGATCGTCGCACGTTGCGGCGCCGACGTCTCTTACGAAGATCTTACGGAATGATGAGAGGCGCGGTTCGGCCGCTGCTTCGTAAGGTCTTGTTGAGAATTGGCTCTTGACGGGCGAAGGCGGACACGCCAGGCTTGTGACGGATGAAGCGCCGCCCCGTTCTCGCGCTCGTCGCGGCCGTGAGTGTCAGCGTCGCCGTGCTCGTCTCGTCGTGCGGCGGCAACAACGACGACGAAGGGTCGGGCGCGCCCGTCGCGTACGCCCAGGTGCAGTCCGTGTTCCAGAAGAACGGGTGCATCAGCTGCCACCCCGGCGTCAATCCGTCGCTGAACCTACAGGCCGGCAAGTCGTACGACGATCTCGTGGGCATCAAGGCGCTCGAGGATCCCGATCTCTACCGCGTCGTCGCCGGCGACCCCGATAACAGCTTCCTCTACCTCAAGATCGGGGGGAACCCGGTGCTCGCGGACATCCCGGGGGTCGGGACCCGCATGCCGCCGCAATCGCCTCCGATCTCGGCCAAGGACATGCGAATCATCCACGACTGGATCGCGCAGGGAGCGAAGGGACCGGACGGGAAAACAGGCGGACCCGAGGTCGTGACCCCCGGCACGGCGCCTGCGAGCGTCGAGGGAGTCGCATTGGCCGCAACCCGCAGCGGCACGGGCACGATCGAGGGCACCGTGATCGACCAGAACCGGAAGCCGATCGAAGGCGCGTTCGTGACCCTCCTCCTGCAGGGCCCCTCGCTGCAAGGCGGCGAGGAGCACTACCGCGTCGCCCAGACAGACCGAAGCGGCGCCTACACGCTCGGCGAGGCGCCGTCGGGGCGTTTCCTGCTCAAGGCCTACGCCCCCGACTCGATCTACGTCTCGCGCATCGTTGCGCTCGAGGACGGCGAGACCCAGACGGTCGATTTCGGGCTCCCGAACCGGGTCGTGCCGAATCCGACGATCGCGAAGCCCGCCGTCGCCGGGAAGAGTCTGTCGCTCACCGTCACCGGCTCCAACCTCGACGGCAACTACACGCTCGCAGTCAACCCGCAGGCAGGCATCACTGTCGAGCTCCACAACGCCGACAATGCGCCCGGACGGTGGAAGGCGACGAGTCCCTCGACGCTCCCGGGCCCCTGGGTGTTCCTTGCCGTCGACGAGCAGTGCAACGTCTCCAGATTCCTCACCGTCGCGGGCTAGTCACTCTCGGCGTCGGGGTCGCGGGGGCCGCGCTCGCGGTGGCGGTCGTGGTCGTGGGCTCGCGCGGCTCCGCCCCCCGCTTCTCCGCCGATGTGCAGCCCATCTTCGACGGCAAATGCATCTCCTGTCACCCCGTCGCCTACCCGTACCTCGACCTGCGGCGCGGACACGCCTACGGCGATCTCGTCCGCGTGTCGGCCGCCACGCGACCAGCATTCGAGCGGGTCGTGCCAGGGAAGCCGAAGTTCTCGTACCTGCTCATCCATCCGCCCGACCCGTCGCTTCGTGGACTCCTCAGCGCACAGGACAAGGCGACGATCTCCGCCTGGATCAAGGCGGGCGCGAAGGATGACTGAAACCGTCCTTGTCGTAGCCAAGGCGCCCGGAGGGGGTCGCTCGAAGACACGGCTCGTCCCTCCCCTGACGCCCACAGAGGCGACCGCACTGCATGAGGCGATGCTGCTCGACACGCTCGACTCCTGTCGCCGAGAGACGACCGACGTGCGGGTCCTTTACTCGGAACCGGCCGACCGAGAGGGGCTCGAGGCGCTTCTGCCCGGAGTTCGGCTTGTGCAGCAGGAGGGCCGGGGCCTTGCGGATGCGCTTCGGCTCGGGGTCGCACGACACGTCGGTGACGGCCCCGTCGCGATCGTGTCGTCGGACGTCCCCGGCCTGCCCGAGGGAGCCCTGACGAGCGCCTTCGCGGCGCTCGCCGAAGGCGCCGACATCGTGCTCGGGCCCGCGGTGGACGGCGGCTACTGGCTGATCGCGATGCGAGAGGCAGATGAGCGGCCCTTCGCCGGTATACCCTGGTCGACCCCCGCCGTCTGCGCGGTCACCCACCGCAGGTGCGAGGACGCGGGGCTGCGTGTCGTCGAGCTGCCGCTGTGGCGAGATCTCGACACGATGGTCGACCTCTCGTTGGCTCTGCACGAGGGCGAGCTCGACCCGTCGACCCGCACGGCCAGGCTTCTGCGTCAGCTCGCCCCGTCGCTCCCGGAACCGCCCCCGCTCGAGCTCGTCTCGAGCGAGTTGTTGTCAGCGTCTCCGTGGCGGAACCACATCGCCGATCGCCTGCGCTGGGATGGACGAGAGACCTCCTACACCTATCTTGGGGTCCCGCGCGCGGTGTTCGTCGCAGCCGTGACCGACGGGCAGGAAATGCTGTTCGTGCGGCAATACCGCCACCCGGTGCGAGACTGGACGCTCGAGGTGCCGGCCGGGTCGGTGGCCGACGGCGAGTCGGCGTTCGAGGCGGCCCAGCGCGAGCTACGCGAGGAGGTGGGGGGCGAAACAGCCGACTGGCAGCACCTGTCGACGTTCTTCTCCTCGAGCGCGCACCTGAGCCTCCGCTCGGACGCGTGGCTCGCGACCGGGGTTGTGGTCGGCGAGGCCGATCCCGACGAGGCCGAGCGCATGACGCTCGTGCGGCTCCCGCTCGAGGAGGCGGTTCAGACCGCCCGGCGCGGTGGCTTCGCGGAAGGACAGACCGCACTGACGATCCTGCTCGCGGCCGAGCGCCTCGAGA
>JANOUB010000359.1:0-2257 GCA_031416615.1 Thermoleophilia bacterium | reverse complement strand
CTGCAAGCCGGGGACGCGGAGGCGGCGCTGCCGCTCCTCGAGCGGGCGGTGGCCGCGCTGCAGGGCTCGGGCTCGCTGGACGAGGCTTTCGCGTCGTACAACCTCGCGCTCGCCCGTTTCACGAACGGCGATTGTGACGGTGTGCTCGATTTGCTGGACCGCTCTGAACAGGTCCAGGGGAAGCGTTCGGAGATCAACCGGCTCCGCAAGGACGTCCGCAAGGGCTGCGACGGCTGAGTCTGGATCCACCGTTTTGCGTGATCGCGAGGCGCTGGTCGGGGTCGTCAGGACGTGCGGGGAAGGGACCTTGCTGGCCGGGTGCCTTCTTGATCCCTTCCCCGCACGGAGCGCACCGTCCGGGTGGGACCACCCGACAGGGAAGAAACGGGGCCCACCCGGACGGGGAGCGGCCTGGCGAGCCGGACGAGATGCAACGCCCGCGCAAAACGGTGGATCCAGGCTCAACCTGGATGCACCGCCCGCGCCAGATGAACGATCAGTGGGACGATGGGGCCTTCGGGTTCCCCACCTTCAGCAGCCCGACCTGGCCGAGGTCGACGTCGGCGAATGCGTGCGAGACGACGGGGTAGAACCCCTCACCGTCGATCTTGACATCGAAGACTGCGCCCCCGCCGGCGGGGACGAGGACTGTCTGGACACCCTGCTGCGGCGGGCTCGTGAGGTCGGAGTTCGCCCACACGCGGTCGAAGATCGTACCGACGACGTGGAAGTTGACGTTGTTGGTCGGCCCGGCTGCGACGACCCAGAAGCGTGTCGTCTCTCCCGGCTTCGCGGTCAGCGGATGCGTGACGTACTGGTTGGCGTAGCCGTTGAATGTCACCCAATCGGCCATCCTGGCGCGTGCCTTCGCCATGTCGAGCGACGCCGGTTCCTTGATCCCGTCGCCGTTCAGGTACCACTCGCTGCCGACCAGGACGTACTCGTTGTCGACCTTCGGCAAGCCCTCCTTCGGCTGGACGATGATCGCGCCGTACATGCCGTTCGCGATATGAGCGAGCACAGGCTTCGTGCCGCAGTGGTACATGTAGACGCCGGGATCCGTCGCCGTGAAGCGGAACGTAAACGACTCGCCTGGCTTCGCATCGCGGAATGCTCGGTCAGGGGCGATGCGAGCGGCATGGAAGTCGATCGAGTGCGGGATCGAGCCGCCGTTCGTCAGCGTCATCTCGATGGTCTGACCCTCCCTCACGTTGATGATCGGCCCGGGGGCACCGTGGCCGTCGTAGGCCCAGGTGTTGTACTTGACGCCCGGCGCGATCTCGACGGTCATATCCTTGAGCGTCATCTGCACCTTGACGAGGTCGCCGGCCGGGATGGGCGGCAGGGTCGCGTCGGTGGGCTTGTGAGCCTTCGCGAGCTCCTGCGCGTTAGCGGGAACGACGCCGGCAAAGCTGTTCAGCGGCAACGCAGTGTTGGGGTCGGCGGCGGTGCTATTCGCCCCGAGACCGACTGTCCCGGTCGCGGCGACGTCGTCGAGCGCACGGTTGGAGGCGACGATGGTCGCCGCGAAGATGAGCACGGCAGCGCCAAGGATCGCGCTGCCCAGCATGACGAACTTCATCGGTGGTCTCCCTTTAGTCGTTTGTTTTCATGTCGATCATCGGACAAATGCGCCGGAGTGGCATCGTGGAACAACCCGATCTCGCATGAGGGGATCTGCTGATGCCTGGCCTGGTAGCGGCCGAGATACTCATGCCATGGATGGAAGAACGCTCCAGCACAGGGCGCTCGCCGATCCTAGCCGAGGGCGTCTGCTCGAGCGTCTCCGAGCAGCCGAGCAGCCGCGGTCCGCTGACGGGCTCGCGGCCGACCTCGGCCTGCACCCCAACACGATCCGTGCCCACCTCCTCGTGCTCGAGGAGGCGGAGCTCGTCGTCTCGGCCTCCGAGCACCGGGGGCGACCGGGGCGCCCGCGAAGGCTCTTCGCCGCGGTGCCCGAAGAGGCCGAACAGGAGCACGCGCTGCTCGCGGCTTCGCTTGCGTCAGCGCTAGAGGCACTCCCCATCGGCGTCGACGTCGCCACGTCTGCCGGGCGAAGCTGGGGCCGGGTGCTCGTCGAGCGGCTCGAGCCCGGGCGCGAGCCCCGCGAAGAGGTGTGTGTGGAACGGGTTGCGAGCCTGCTGCGTCGCCGCGGGTTCGCGCCGGAGACGGCTCCGGGCGAGCTCGTGATGCACCGCTGCCCGTTCCGGGAGCTGGCCGAGCGCTACCCGCGCGTCGTTTGCTCCCTCCACGCCGG
>JANOUB010000358.1:0-2027 GCA_031416615.1 Thermoleophilia bacterium | reverse complement strand
ACGCCGGTCGCCTTCAGTTCCTTGCGGGTCGGCTGCCGGGCGTCGGCCCAGCGGCCGGGGAGCAGTTTTTCGGTGAACGCCTCGAGCACGGCGTTCTTCTCGTCGGGATCGGTAACCGGTGTCGCCGTGCCGAGCACGACGACCGAGCGGTAGTTGATCGAGTGCTCGAAGACGGAGCGGGCGAGCACGATGCCGTCGATCAGCGTCACGGTGACGCAGGCGGGAATGCCTTCGCCGAGCGCCCGCACGGTGCGACTCGCCGACGAGCCGTGCACGTAGAGCAGGTCGCCGATGCGCGCGTGGAGCGTCGGGATCACGTACGGCTGCCCCTCGCGCTCGAACCCGAGATGGCAGACGAGAGCGGCGTCGAGGATCGCATCGATCGTCGAGCGGTCGTAGGCCGCCAGGTCGTGCACCCGCTTGACGCGGGTCCGCGCAGACCGAGCTGCCGGGGCGCGTGCCATGCTGAGCAGCGTATATCCAGGTGAGATACTTGGCGCATGACGTCCCGGATCGCGTGTGATGTCGTCGTCGTGGGCGGCGGGAGTAGCGGCTGTGTCGTCGCGGGACGGCTTGCGACCGAGAGTGACGCCCGCGTCGTGCTCGTGGAGGCGGGGCCCGACTACGGCCCGCGAACGTCGGGGCGGTGGCCGGCCGACCTACTGGACGGCGGCGCTCTCGTCACGTCGCACGACTGGGGCTACGGCAGCGGTGAGATCGCCGGGCGCGAGTCCGTCGCGTTTCCGCGCGCGAGGGTGATCGGGGGCTGCTCGTCCCACAACGGGTGTGTCGTCGCCGTCGGCTGTCCGGCCGACTACGACGGCTGGGCGGACGCGAGCGGCGACGACCGCTGGCGCACCGATGCGATCCGGCCGGCGCTCACTCGAGCGCTCGGGCGTCTAATGGTAAGGACCTATGAAGAGGACGAGGTTGGCCCGTTCCACCGCGCGTGTCTCGACGCGGCGGTGGCGCTCGGCCTTCCCCGTGCCGACGATCTGGACGATCTCGACGGCGGCCTCGGGTTCGGCATCGAGCCCGTCAACATCGACGGCGGCGTCAGAGTCAACGCCGCTTTCGCGTACGTCGATCCCGCACGGGCTCGCCCGAACCTGACGATCCTCGACCGCGCGCTCTGCGACCGTGTCGTCTCCACCGGCGCCGGCGTCGAGGTGTTCGTCCGGCGTGACGGTCAGGAGGTGCGCGTCGTTGCCGAGACAGTGGTGCTCTCCGCCGGTGCCTACGGCTCGCCGGCGATCCTGCAGCGCTCGGGCATCGGCGACCCGGCCGACCTGCGCGCGGCGGGGATCGCACCGTTGGTCGATCTCCCCGGCGTCGGCCGCAATCTTCACGATCACCCGATCGTCGAGCTCGAATTCGCCGGCTCCGAGCGCCTCCGACAGCTCCTGGCCGAGTCGGCGACCGCGCGTTTCACCCCGGAGGAACAGACACTCGGGAAGCTTCGTTCGAGCCGGGCGACCGGCCTCTACGATCTCCATCTGTTCCCCGTCGCAGCTCATCCGCTGAGCCTGGTCGCAGGCCGCGTCCTGCTCGTGGTCGCGGCCATGGAGCCGCGTTCGCGGGGGTGGTTGCGGGTCGCCGGCGCAGACCCCGAAGCCGAGCCTGTGATCGAACATGGCTACCTGTCGGATCCGGAGGGCAGCGACCGGGCAGTGCTGGCGGAGGGAATCGAGCGGGCCCGTGAGCTCGCTGCAACGGAGCCGCTGCGCGCGCTGATCGGCGCCGAGATCCCACCGAGCCTCGACCATGCGATCGAGCAGATCCACGCCCACTACTACCATCCGGTCGGAACGTGTGCGATGGGGGCGGAGGCAGACCCGCTCGCCGTGTGCGACGGCGTGGGGCGCGTGCGTGGGATCGAAGGAGTCGTGGTAGCGGACTGCTCGCTGATGCCCGTCGTCCCCCGCGCCAACACGAACCTGCCGGCGGTGATCGTCGGCGAGCGGATCGCTGACGCCCTTCTAGGCGAGAGGGGTGAACGGTGACGGATACGTCTGGCGTCGCTGAGG
>JANOUB010000357.1:0-2907 GCA_031416615.1 Thermoleophilia bacterium | reverse complement strand
CGCCCGGCGGTTCGCGGCGGCGAGCGGCGTTCCCTTCTTGGGCGAGATCCCCCTCTCGACGGATATTCGCACGACCTCGGACGAGGGAACCCCGATCGTCCAGTCCAGGCCCGAGTCGCTGAGTGCCCGCGCCTTCCTTCGCGTCGCCGAGAACCTCGCGGCGCAGGTCAGCACCCTCAACATGGGTGGAGCCTCCAGCGATCGACCGGAGATCGCGGAGATCACGCAGCCATCCGAGAACGAGGTGCAGATTCTCTGGCAGGACGGGCACGAGAGCATCTACACCGGCTACGCCCTGCGCGTGGGCTGTAAGTGCGCGCTGTGCGTCGACGAGATCTCAGGGAACAAACGGCTTCGCGAGGACTCGATCAGCAACGACGTTCGCCCCCTCTCGATCGACCCGGTGGGCCGGTATGCGATCCGCTTCCACTGGAGCGACGGGCACTCAACCGGCATCTACACGTTCGAGCATCTGCGCGAACTATGCCCCTGCCCGACCTGCGCAGACAATGCCACGTTCTGAGCCCCGGACACCGAACCTCCCCCGCCCGTGTACCGCATGGAGGCACCGAGAGGCCCTCCGGCGATCTACGGTCGAATCGAACCATGGAATCTGAACCATGGCATGCGAGAGCAGGCCCGATCAACGGAAAGTGAGGTAGTCCGATGTCCACCGAAGACAGGCGACGCCGTGTCGTGACGCGCCAGAGCCCCTGCGGTAGCCCGGCGCGCGAGGACTAGCCGTGTGCCGCGGCGGGAAGCGCAGCCTGCTGCTCGATCAGCTCATCGAGCGCGTCGTAGACGTCCTGCACCTGGGCGCGGGTGAGCGCGTCGACGTCGGCGGTACCCCCAACCCGCTCAACGAGCGCAACGACGCGGTCGCGGTCGACGCCTCCGTCCGGACGCAACAGGCCGGCGGAGCGGGCCATCCCGAACACCCTCCGGATCTGCGGCTCCGAGGCGGGCCTTGTGTCACCACGGGAGCGACGCCGCATGTATGCGGAGTAGTCGAGCTCGACCGTCTCTGGCGCGATCCCCTCCCCGAGCAGGACCCGCAGCAGCGCAGCGGTGGCGAGCACGTCGCTCATCGCCTCATGGGCACCCTCGAGCGGAATCCCTCGCCGCTCACAGATCGACTGGAGGCGATGGTTGTCCGCGAGCGGTTCCACCAGTCGGAACGCCTCGAGTGTGCACGCCACCGCGCCCGGCCGGTAGTCGATCCCCGCGCCCGCGAACGCGTGCTGCACCATGGGCAGGTCGAACCCGACGTTGTGGGCGACGAACACCGCTCCCTCGAGCAGGCCGAGCAACTCCTCGGCGATCTCCGCGAACCGCGGTGCCCCGGCCACATCCTTGTCGGCGATCCCGTGCACCGCCGTCGACTCCGCCGGAATGGGACGCGACGGCCGCACGAGCCGCGCATACCGGGTCGTCTCCGCCCCGTCCGCATCGAGCCGCACCACCGCGAGTGAAACGATCTCGTCCACGCCGGGATCCGTGCCGGTCGTCTCGCAATCGAACACCGCATACGCCGCCGGCGCCGGCACCTCTCCCCGCGCCCGCGCCCGCCCAGGTCTGTCCGCCACCGCAGCGCTCGTGGCGCGCCCCGGTGACGCGATGATGTCGTGAACGGACATGTCCCGAGAATGTCGCCAGCATCGGACGGCACTCTTACGGGATCAGAGCCACATCTGCTTCCGTGCGTCGCCGATGACCCTCATGTCGCCTTCTCGACGCCGTGTCTATCTGGCTCAGCCGATTGGGTCGATCGTCCGCAGGCCGGTGAAGCGGCGGAAGCCGTGATCGTGCGACGCGAGGACGAGCCCGTGCTCGATTGCGAGCGCTGCCAGCTCGAGATCGGGGATGTCGTCGCTGCGCAGGCCTGGTGTCACGGCAAGATCTGCGGCTATCGCCTCGTGCCCGGGCCCGGGCGTGACGATCCGGGCGGCCGGCTGCGCGAGGTAGGAGGCCGCGGTCGCCCAACCCCGGCTTACCGACACGGCGTGCGCACCGAAGACTCTTGGGCTCGTGATCAGCCGGACGAAGGCGTACACCACGGGCCAGCAGAAGGCGACCGTCCCTTCGCCGTCGGCGAGCTGTTCCTGGAGCCAGCCGCGAGCGCGCCCGTGTTCGGGTGCGTCCGAGAACGTGGCGTAGATCAGAATGTTCGTGTCGATCAGATTCACGGGAGATCGCGTTCCGCGCGCCGCTCGTCGTCAAGCGTCGCGAGGAGCGCCGACACGTCGGAGATGTCGAGTAGCGGCCGGCCGGGGAGTACCGGCAGCGGCGCGGAAACAGCAGGCGAGGCCGGTCGGCCGCCGCGGCGGAGAAGCCTGTTGATCGCCGTCCGGAACGATTCGCCCGTCCGCGTCCGCTCGCTCTCGATCAGAGCCGCGACATCGTCGTCGAGGGTGACGGTAGTGCGCATGATGCCTATATCATAGCATCACAGACATCATCGCATCACAGACATCGACGAGCCGAAGAAACGAGGCGCGACCTCAATTGAGTTGACTCACGGGCCCGCGCCTCACGATTGATGAGAGAGCTCGTGACATAGCGGGCGAGCTGCCGCGCCGCGATCGCTGAACACCATTCGTCGTCCCGCGCGATCACGGCGCACCCGGCGGCTGCGGTGACGCTTGCACCTGGGAATCTCTCGATCGGAAGCTGCTTGCCGACCTTTGCAGCGGCTTCGCGGAGGCGTGCTAGGTGCTCGCTCCCGACGCGCCTGCGGGCGTGTCGTTCGAGCGCCTCGAACCGCAGGGGCTCAAACTGCTTGCCTCGGGGGAAGAGGCTGTCCGCGACCAGTGCCTCGTCGATCGACCAGATCGTGGGCGGGCGAACGAGCAAGGTGAGCACGTTCGCGGGTGCGTCTCGGAAGAGTCCGGTCTCGTACACCGCGAG
>JANOUB010000356.1:0-7127 GCA_031416615.1 Thermoleophilia bacterium | reverse complement strand
TTTTTCATCGCAACACCCTCCGTTGATTGACGGAATGCGTCGATCGTGGTAAGAAATACCTCGCATTGCGCACCGCTCGCGTCATCGCAGAAACCGCGCCCGTCCCCGCTCCGCGCGGACCCGTTCGCCGCGCGCGTCGCGTCGACGCGGTCGACAAGGGGATCATCGAGGCGCTCCAGCGCAACGGCCGCGAGCCGTTCCGGCGCATCGCGGCCGCGCTCGGCGTCTCGGAGGCAACGATCAGAGCCCGCTACGCCCGACTGTGCGACGACAATATCCTCCAGGTGACCGGGGTGACGAACCCGCTCGGGCTCGGCTTCGAGGCCCAGGCGATGGTGGGAATCCGGACTGCCGGGCCGCCCGAGCGCGTCGCCGACGAGATCGCCCGCTGGGATGAGGCGGACTACGTCGTCGTCACCGCCGGGCAGTTCGACCTGCTCGTCGAGCTCGTCTGCCCCGATCGCCGCGCACTGCTCGACGTCACGAACCGCATCCGCGCGCTGCCCGACGTGATCACGACCGAGAGTTTTCTGTACCTCGAGCTCTGGAAGCAGCTCTACGACTGGGGCGCCCGCGTGCACGAGACGCCTGGAGGCACCGTCTGATGACCGGCGCCCCCGTCGACGTTCGGCTCGACAACGTCGTCAAGCGGTTCGACGACGCCGTCGCGGTCGACGGCGTCTCGCTCGAGATCCAGCATGGCTCGTTCTTCGCGATGCTCGGGCCCTCGGGCTGCGGCAAGACGACCACGTTGCGGATGATCGGCGGCTTCGAGGAGCCGACGGAGGGAGCGATCTACCTGGGTGACATCGACGTCGTCGGCACGCCGCCGTACAAGCGCGACGTCAACACCGTGTTCCAGAGCTACGCGCTCTTCCCCCACATGACGGTGTTCGAGAACGTCGCGTTCGGGCTCGAGCGCAAGGGAGTGGAGAAGCGCGAGCGGCGGGGCCGGGTGCTCGAGATGCTGGAGCTCGTCGACCTGGCCGGCCGGGAGAACCGAAAGCCGAAACAGCTCTCGGGCGGCCAGCAGCAGCGTGTGGCGCTTGCGCGCGCGCTCGTCAACAGCCCGCGGGTGCTGCTGCTCGACGAGCCGCTCGGCGCGCTCGATCTGAAGCTGCGCAAGCAGATGCAGCTCGAGCTGAAGCGGATCCAGGGCGAGGTCGGGATCACGTTCGTCCACGTCACGCACGACCAGGAAGAGGCGATGACGATGGCCGACACGATCGCGGTCATGAACCACGGCAAGATCGAGCAGCTCGGCTCGCCGACCGAGCTGTACGAAAGTCCGAGAACTGCGTTCGTCGCAAACTTCCTCGGTACCTCGAACCTCCTCGACGGCACGGTCGAGAGTCCCGGCAGCGTGCGCCTCGGCGACGGCACGGTCGTCGAGGTCGACACCGGTGGCGCCAGCGGACAGGTCGCAATCGGAGTCCGGCCGGAGAAAGTCCGGATCGGCGAAGGCGGGCCGAACGTGCTCCACGGCACCGTCAAGGAGAGCGCCTACATCGGCGTCGCCACCCAGATCGTCGTCTCGACCGCGGTCGGCGACGTATCCGTGTTCCACCAGAACAGCGAGACCGGAGGTCTCGTACCCGCACCCGGAGAGAAGGTCGCCGTCAGCTGGCGGGCCGACTCCGGCTTCGTCGTCGATCGATGAGAGAGGACACCCGTAATGACAACGCGGTTCACACGTAGGCAAATCGTTCAACGCGGCGCCGCCGGCGTCACTGTCCTGTCTCTGCCCGGGCTGCTCGCCGCCTGCGGTGGCGGTGGCGGCGGCAGCAGTAGCGGCCAGGTCAACGACGTGCTCCGGTTCTCGAACTGGCCGTTGTACATCGACGTCGACGAGAAGACGAAGGCCCACCCGACGCTCGACGCCTTCACGAAGCAGAGCGGCATCAAGGTCAAGTACGTCGAGGACATCAACGACAACTCGACGTTCTTCGCGAAGATCCAGGGTCCGCTCAGCCAGGGTAACGGCGTCGACCGCGACATCATCGTGTTGACCGACAACTCGCGGTTCCCGGCGTTGCTCGTCGCGAAGGGGTGGCTCGAGGAACTCGACAAGGACAAGATCCCGAACATCTCGAACCTCGTCGACGTCCAGAAGAGCCCGCCCTTCGACCCCGACCGAACGTACTCGTTGCCATGGCAGTCGGGCATGACAGGGATCGCCTGGAACGAGGACGTCACCGGGCCGGTGACGTCGTTCGAGCAGCTCCTCAATGACCCGAAGCTGAAAGGGAAGGTCACCCTCCTGACGGAGCTCGCCGACACGGTGGGACTGGCGATCCTCACCGACGGGGGCGATCCGGCCAGCTTCACGGCGGACGAGTTCGATGCCGCGATCAAGATGATCCAGAAGAGCGTCGACAGCGGCCAGGTCCGGCAGTTCACGGGCAACGACTACGCCCAGCCACTGACCAAGGGCGACATCGGCGCTGCGGTGGCGTGGTCGGGCGACGTAGTCCAGTTGCTCGCCGACAACCCGAAGCTCAAGTGGGCGATCCCCGAGAAGGGCGGCATGATCTGGACCGACAACATGCTGATCCCGCAGGGGGGTAGCGCAGCGACCGCCTCGACGTACATGAACTCCGTGTACGACCCGAAGGTCGCCGCCCAGATCGCGGCCTACGTCAACTACGTGACGCCGGTCAAGGGAGCGAAGGAAGAGCTCGCGAAGACCGATCCCGAGACGGCGAACAACCCGCTGATCTTCCCGACCGACGAGGTGCTCTCGCAGGTGCATCAGTTCGACTCGGAAGCGCTCCAGAACGAGGAGTACCAGGCCACCTGGCAGAAGGTGCTCGGCGCCTGACGACCGGCCGAACCGGGAGGACTGAGCTCTTCCCGGGTCGATCACTTCCATGACCGTCTTCCACCGACACCGCTGGCTGGCTCCGATCCTCCTGCTCCTGCCGGGGCTCTCCTGGCTCGCATTCTTCTTCCTCGTCCCGCTCGGCTTCCTCGGCTACCAGTCTCTCCAGTCGGGGTCGTTCCTGAACGGCTACTCCTTCACCTGGTCGTTTCGGAACTACACCGACGCGGTCAGCGAGTACAGCGCCCAGTTCATCCGGTCGTTCCTCTACGCGGGCATCGCGACGGTTCTGTGCCTCGCGATCGCCTATCCGCTCGTGTACTGGATCGCGTTCCGCGGCGGCCGCTGGAAGAACCTCTTCCTCGTCATCATCGTGGCGCCCTTCTTCGTCTCGTATCTCGTTCGCACGCTCGCGTGGCTGAACATCCTCGCCGACCAGGGACCGGTCGTCTCGGTGCTCCGGACGCTCCACATCCTCGGCCCGGACGGCCGTCTGCTCGCGACCGGCTTCGCGGTCGTCGCAGGGATCACCTACAACTTCCTGCCGTTCATGGCGTTGCCGTTATACGTCTCGCTCGAGCAGATCGATGCGCGGCTGCTCGAGGCGGCGGGCGATCTGTATGCCAGCAAGCGTGAGGCCTTCCTCCGCGTCACGTTGCCACTCTCCGCGCCGGGCATCGTCGCCGGCACGCTGCTCACGTTCATCCCGGCCGCGGGTGACTTCATCAACGCCCAGCTGCTCGGCACCCCGAACCAGAAGATGATCGGGAACGTGATCCAGTCGCAGTACCTCGAGCAGATCAATTACCCCTCTGCTGCGGCACTCTCGTTCATCCTGATGGCGATGATCCTCGTCGCGCTCGGCTTCTACGCGAAGGTCGTCGGCACGGAGAAGCTGACCGGATGAGGTGGATCCGCCATCACCTGCTGACCGCCTTCGCGATCCTCGCGTTCGCGTACTTGCTGGTGCCGATCGCGGTCGTGATCATGTTCTCGCTCAACGCTCCCAAGGGTCGGTTCAACTACGTCTGGCAGGGCTTCACGCTGGACAACTGGGTGCGCTGGGACGCCGTCCCCGGTCTGAAGGAAGCAACGATCAAATCGCTCGAGATCGGCCTGATCTCGACGCTCGTCGCGACCGCACTCGGCACCCTCATCTCGCTCGCACTCGTCCGGCACGACTTCCGCGGGCGGGGAGCGACGAACGTGGTCATCTTCCTGCCGATGTCGACGCCGGAGATCGTCCTCGGTGCGTCGCTCCTGACGCTGTTCATCAACCTTCAGGTGACGCTCGGGTTCGCGACGATCTTCATCGCCCACGTGATGTTCATCGTCAGCTACGTCGTCGTGACCGTGAAAGCGCGCCTGATCGGGTTCGACCGGCATCTCGAAGAGGCCGCGATGGACCTGGGTGCGAATGAATGGACGACGTTCCGCAAGGTCACGTTTCCGCTCCTCGCCCCGGCGATCCTCAGCGCCGCGCTGCTCGGCTTCGCGCTCTCGATCGACGACTTCGTGATCACCTATTTCAACGCCGGTTCGACGACGACGTTCCCGCTGCTCGTCTGGGGAGCGGCACGCGTGGCGGTGCCGCCGCAGATCAACGTTGTCGCAAGTGCGATCTTCCTGATCGCCGTGATGCTGATGGTCGTCAATGTCATCCTCGAGAGCAGGCGCGGGCGCCGGGGTCGGGAGCACGACCTCGCCGCTGCGTCGGAGAGCTGAGTCGCCTGTGAAACCGAACCTCCAACAGCTCGCCCAGGATCACCTGTGGATGCACTTCACCCGGATGGGCGGCTACGGCGACGGCCACGACGTTCCGATCATCGTCAAGGGCGACGGGTGTTACCTCTGGGACTCGAACGGCAAGCGCTACCTCGACGCCCTCGCCGGTCTGTTCTCGGTCAACATCGGGTACGGCTACGGCGAGGAGATCGGCCAGGCGGCGCTCGCGCAGATGCGCGAGCTGCCCTTCTACACCAACTGGTCCTACGCCCATCCGAAGGCGATCGAGCTCGCCGCCGAGCTGGCCTCGCTCGCACCCGGTGACCTGAACCGCGTGTTCTTCGTCTCCGGTGGTTCCGAGGCGGTCGAGTCGGCCTGGAAGCTCGCCCGGCAGTACTACGTGGCGCGCGGCGAGAAGCGAGTCCGCGTGGCGCTCGGCGAGCCGGAGACGCGGCACGACGCGCTTGTTGCGGCGCGCCGCGGGCCGCACCGGTACAAGGCGATCGCACGCCACATCGCCTACCACGGCACGACGATGGGCGCCCTCTCGATCAACGGCATCCCCTCGCTCCGCGAAGCGTTCGAGCCGCTCGTGCCTGAAGTGCGCCACGTCCACAACACAAATCGCTACCACCGCCCGGGCGCCGAGACCGAGCAGGAGTTCACGCAGTTCCTGCTCGACGACCTCGAGCAGGCGATCCTCGCGATGGGCCCCGAGACCGTCTGCCTCGTGCACATGGAGCCCGTTCAGAACGCCGGCGGCTGTTTCACGCCGCCGGTTGGCTACTGGCAAGGCGTGCGCGCGATCTGCGATGAGTACGACATCCTGCTCTCGGCCGACGAGGTGATCACGGGCTTCGGCCGGCTCGGCCACTGGTTCGGCTCGGAGCGCTACGACATCAGGCCTGACATCGTCTGTTGCGCCAAGGGCCTGTCGTCGTCGTACGGGCCGATCGGCGCCGTGATTGCCCGCGACGAGGTGATGGAGCCGTTCCTCGACGCCACCTCGATGTACTCCCACGGTGTCACGTTCGGCGGCCATCCCGTCATGTGCGCCATCGCGCTGAAGAACATCGAAATCATGAAGCGGGAGGGCATCGTCGAGCACGTGCGTGACATGGAGGACGTGTTCCGCGCCAAGCTCGAGACGCTGCTCGACCTGCCGATCGTCGGCGACGTGCGCGGCACCGGGTTCTTCTATGCCGTCGAGCTCGTCAAGGACAAGGAGACGCGCGCGACTTTCGACGACGACGAGTGCGAGTCGCTGTTGCGCGGCTACCTCTCGCCGGCGCTCTATGAGGCCGGCCTGATCTGCCGGCAGGACGACCGTGGCGACCCGGTCGTGCAGATCTCTCCACCGCTGATCGCGGGCGAGGCGGAGATGGACGAGATCGTCGGGATCCTCGGCGACGTGCTGGCAGAGGCGTCGAAGCGGATGCGGCTCGGAGGGTAGCGTCCGGAAAGGTACGGTTGTCCCCACGGTCCTGGGCCCGCGCCTCGGGCATTATCCGATCGGAATCGACGAGGAGGCGCAGGTGGAGAACACAAACGGATCGGCGGTCGTTGTCGCGCGCGACGTGACGCGACGCTACGGCGAAGGTGACACCGCAGTCGACGCGCTGCGGGGCGTCTCGGTCGACGTCCCGTCGGGCAAGCTCACGGCTGTGATGGGGCCTTCCGGCTCCGGCAAGTCGACGCTCATGCACATCCTGGCCGGCCTCGACAAGCCGAGCACGGGCTCGGTCACCGTCGCCGGCAAGGAGATCACGACGCTCGGCGACAGCGAGCTGACGAAGCTCCGCCGCGAGCACATCGGGTTTGTGTTCCAGTTCTTCAACCTCCTGCCGATGCTGAACGCCGAGGAGAACATCACGCTGCCGCTCTTGATCGCCGGCGTGAAGCCGGAGCGGGCCTGGATGGACGAGCTGATTGGCTCGGTCGGTCTCGGTGACCGTCTCAAGCACCGTCCCTCGGAGCTTTCCGGAGGCCAGCAGCAGCGTGTCGCGATCGCGCGTGCGCTCGTCTCGCGCCCCGACGTCGTCTTCGCCGACGAGCCGACCGGCAATCTCGACTCGAGGACGGGCGGTGAGATTCTCGAGTTGCTCCGCCATTCGGTCGAGGAGATGGGCCAGACGGTGGTGATGGTGACGCACGAGGCACGCGCATCAGCGATCGCCGACCGGGTGCTGTTTCTCGCCGACGGCAACATCGCGCGCGAGCTCTCGGGCGCCTCGGCACACGAGATCACCGTCGCGGTGGAGGAGATCAGCGCCCAGTGATTCGCTTTGCGCTGAAGGGCATGGCGGGACGGAAGCTGCGCACGGCCCTCACGGCCCTCGCGATCGTGCTGGGCGTCACGATGGTCAGCGGCACCTTCGTGCTCACCGATTCGATCGACAAGGCGTTCGACTCGATTTTCTCGAGCGTCTACCTCGGAACCGACGCGACGATCACCGGGAAGTCGGCATTCGACATCTCTGACGGCTCCGGCAGCACGGCGCCGCCGTTCGACGCGTCGCTCGAGCCGAAGGTCGCTGCCCTCCCCGATGTCGCCGACGCGATCGGGGGCGTCGCCGGAGAG
>JANOUB010000355.1:0-3797 GCA_031416615.1 Thermoleophilia bacterium | reverse complement strand
TCGGCGTAGCGCTTCTGCGTCACGGTCTTCGGGGCGATCGTCTTGCCGCGGTGACGCCAGACAACATCCTCGAACACATCGCGAATGTCCGCCGCCTGGTCGAGCGCGGCTGCGACGGCGCCGACCGTGTCGGGCCCGATCGCGTGGCCACCCTCGACGAGCTCCACGAGCTCGTCGACGACAGCGCGCGCCTCGGCCACGCGCCCGCCCTCACCCTCGAGCGTGAGCTTGTTGCCGCGAAGTGAGATCGAGCAGCCGAGCCGCTCGCGTAGCGAGTCGAGCACACCATCTTCGACGCCGGCCAACTCGGCGGCAACGTCGTTCGGAACCGTGATCACGTCTTGCATCCCGCTCAGTGTACGGTCGGGCACACTGGAGGTGATGACGCGCTCCACGGGCTGAGTCGCGACGAGCGCTACGCGTCGTTCCACGTCGTCGACGGCTCGGGGCAGGTGTCATCGGCGGGCGACGCGCTCACCGTTCTCCTCGGCGCCCTACCCGCGGACCGCCTGACGAGCCTGCTCGCGCGCAGGTTCCCGCGCGCGACGGCCGCCGTCTACCGGCAGGCAGCGCGACGCCGGCAGCTCCTCGGCCGCCTGTTCCGCGTCGACTCCTGGCGCGTCGACCGTCCGAGCGGCTGAAGCTGGGCCGGCTCAGCCCGCCGTGACCGCGAGCGCCCGGGCGGTCTCCTCGGCAGCTGCGAGCACCGGGCGGACGAGCTCGCGGCGTCTGGCACCCCCGAGCCTGAAGGTCGGCCCGCTGACGCCGATCATTGCCGCGAGCCTCCCGTCGGCTCCTCTGACCGGCGCCGAAAGAGAGACGAGCCCGTCTTCGAGCTCGTCGATGAGATCGGCGAAGCCACGTTGTCGGACGCGGCGCAGCTCGGTGCGAAGTGCCGTCGTGTCGACGATCGTGGCGTGCGTGAGCGCCACCCGCTGGCTCGAATCGAGCCAGGCGTCGAGCTCGGAGTCGTCGAGTTCGGCGAGCATCAGCTTGCCCGCTGACGATGCGTAGAGGGGCAGCGTCCTACCGACCCAGCCCGCGACACTCACGAGATGGTCCGCGTCGAGCTGCACCACGATCTCCATCTCGGTCGGCCCAACCGGCACGGCGACGAGCGCCGACTCTCCCGAGCGCGACCGCAGACGCTCGAGCGGCATGCGGGACGCGGCCACGACCTGGCCGTGTGGATCAGCCGCGCGTGCAAGCCGGACGAGCTCGTAGCCCAGCACCCAACCGGCGCCCGTCGGCTCGTGCACGAGACCGGCGTCGGCAAGTGTGCGTAGCAACCTGGTCACCGTTGCACGCGGCAGGCCCGTCGAGCGCGACAGCGCAGAAGCGGAGACGCCGGTGCGGGCGAGCGCGACGGCCTGGAGCAGGTCGATCGCCTTCGCGAGCGACCGCGAGCGGGGGACGCCCGGTGAAATCATAGGTGAGGTGATGCTCACGATATGAGCAGACTAGCGCACTAGGCGAGCATCGGTGTATGCTCGGACTCCGCATGCTGATCGACTGCGACATCCACCTCGGGTACGAGTCCCTGCTCGACTTGACCGCGTACATGGACGGGCCCACCCGCGAGCTCGTGCTCCATTCGGGCACCAACGGGCTTGCGATGCCGAGCTACCCGTGGAACCATCCCACGGGGTGGATCCGGAAGGACACCTACCAGAGCGACGGCCGCGGCACCTCCGGCTTCACGTTCATCTCGCTGGATCAGCTCCGCGAGCAGCACCTCGACGCGCACGGCATCTCCTTCGGGGTGGTCGAGCCGGACGAGGCTGCAGCATTCGCGGTGCTCCCGAACCCGCTGCTCGCGGCGAAACTCTGCTCGGCGTACAACGACTGGCTGCTCGAGCGGTTCTTGCAGGAGGAGCCGCGATTGCGGGGCGTCATCGTCGTTCCGGCCCAGTTTCCCGAGGCGGCGGCCGCCGAGATTCGCAGGGTCGGCGGCCGGGACGAGTTCGTGGGCGTATTCCTGCCGGGAGGGGCACGCATCCCCTACGGCAACCCGGTGCACGATCCGATCTGGCAGGCGTGCGACGAACTCGCGCTCCCTGTCGTCGTCCACACGCATTTCGAGACGGTGGGGATCGCCGGGCCCGTCACCGCAGCCGGGATGCCCGACTTCTACACCGAGTACCACACGCTGTGCGGATCGGGGATGTACGGGCACTTCGTCTCGATCCTGTGCCACGGGATCTTCGAGCGCTTCCCGTCGACACGGGTGGCGATGGTCGAGGGCGGTCTGGTGCCCTTCGTCGGATTCCTCTGGCGGCTCGACACGAACTGGAAGGCGTGCCGCAGCGAGATACCGTGGTGCCGGCGACGCCCGTCGGAGTACGTCTGGGAGCACGTCCGCTTCGCTACACAGCCGCTCGAGTCGCCTGACGAGCCGGAGTTGCTGCACGCCGCGATCCAGGGACTGCGCCCGTGGGACACGCTCATGTACGCGAGCGACTATCCGCACTGGGACTTCGACGAGCCCGAGCAGACGCTGAGGCAACTGCCTGAGGAGTGGCGGGAGGCGGTGCGTTGGAAGAACGCAGCCGAGTTCTACCGGCTCCCTGTCGCGACTTCGGTGTGACCACGGCACCGCGCGAGATCCGACTTCCCGTAGGCGAGGGGCCGGCCGAGGGTGAGATGCGCGTGCTGGAGATCGGCAGTCACCGGGTAGGGCTGTTCCGGGTGGAGGAGATGCTGCACGCGCTCGCAGATCGCTGCCCGCATCGAGGCGCACCGATCTGCAGCGCGGGCGAGCTCGCCACCGAGATCGTCGTCGACGGCGGTGCGCTCGAACTGGGCTCGCCACGCGCGCTCCTGCGCTGCCCGTGGCACAAGTGGGACTTCGAGATCGCGACAGGGCGGTGCGCGGTCGACTCCCGGCTGCGCGTGCGGCGCTACGCGGTCCGCACGGAGGGTGACGAGATCGTCGTCAGCCTGGATCATCCGTAACGACTAGGCGAGCTTCTCGCGGACGGGTTGGCTTACTTCCGAGACCCTCCGTCGACGTCCGTCATAACCCGAGCGTGTCCGCTAGGAAGCGACGGTCCACGCGCCAATCTGGAAGTGCCCGACGACCCGGCTGTCCAGGCCCAGCACGTGTCGTACGTCGGAACAGGCGGGGGATCGACCGCACACCATCCCAGTGGGCTCGTGGAACGCGATCAAGCCACCTGTGGGTACGAGAGTCGCCAGCCGGCGCAGCATCGCGCCCGGGTCAGCTTGGAACTGCAGGACATACCGCCCGACCACGGCGTCGAACGGCAGCTCAAAGACCATCCTCCGGGATCTCCCTCGACGAACGACACGTTGCGGAGCGACCCGGCCATCGCCCGCGCGTTCGCGACCTCGAGGGCTTCCGATGAGCGATCCACGCCGACGACCTCGCCCGTCTTTCCAATCGGACGCACGCGAACGAGGCAGCGCGGCGATCCTCCCACGCAACACACAATGAGGCGCGACACAGAGTGAACGGGTCATCGAGCGACGTGCGGCTCGATCGCCCCTCGAGACACCGGCGAGGCTCAGTCCACGGACAACAGATCCACCACGAACACGAGCGGCTCGTGCGGCTTGATCACCCCGCCCGCGCCGCGCGCGCCGTAGGCCATGGCGGACGGGATCGTGAGCTTCCGGCGGCCACCGACCCTCATGCCCTGCACGCCGGCGTCCCAGCCCGGGATCACCTGGCCCTTGCCGAGCTTGAACGGGAACGGCTGACCGCGGTTCCACGAGGCGTCGAACTCCTCACCCGTGGAAAAGGCGACTCCCACGTAGTGCACCGAGACCTTGCC
>JANOUB010000354.1:0-4496 GCA_031416615.1 Thermoleophilia bacterium | reverse complement strand
CCCGGCCCCCCCCCCGGGTCCGCGGGCCCGCGGCTTGCGATTTTGCGCCCCCCGGCGGCCCCTGTGCGCCCCCCGCCCCCCCGCCCCACACCTTGCGGGGGGGGGGGGGGGGGGCCGGCTGTCCCCCCCCCCCCCCCCCCGCCGCGGGCCCCTTTAGGATCCACGCGAAGCGTGGTAACAGACAAAGGCGCCTGAGGAGCTGTGAGGATGCTGCGGTACGCTCTTCCATCGCGGCTTCGCTCACGCGCTCACAGGGAACCGTAGGTTTCCGGCTTCAGGATCAGGCGAAGCCTGCAGCAAATATGGGCGTAGGAGAATGCGCGATATGCTTTTCCATCGCGCATTCTCCTACGCGGTTCCCGCCTTCAGGATCCACGCGAAGCGTGGCAACAAGCATGCGATGCGTGAGGCGAGGAGAATCCGCGATGGAAAAGCATATCGCGCATTCTCCTACGCCCATGTTTGCTGCAGGCTTCGCCTGATCCTGAAGCCGGAAACCTACGGTTCCCTGTGAGCCCTCCCTCGTGAACGGTGCGCACGGTGACAGGCTTCAGCCTGTCTCCCGGGTTTTAGGCCCGCGGGCGGGCCCCTTTAGGATCCACGCGAAGCGTGGCAACAAACAAAGGCGCCTGAGGAGCTGTGAGGATGCTGCGATTCGCTCTTCCATCGCAGCATCCTCACAACTCCTCAGGCGCTCTCACCCCACAAAGGTGGGCGGGCCAGCAAGGAACACGGGTCGGACAGGCCCGCCGCGGGCCTCTTGAGGATCGCGCGAAGCGCGCAATAAGCGTGCGCTTGAGGATCCTGCGATATGCTCTTTCGTCGCAGGATCCTCAAGCGCCCCACACGCGGACGAGCTCGACGACGGTCGCCGCGGCGGCGGCCATGTCCTGCACGCTTGCCCACTCGCGGACCGAGTGGTAGTTCTGGCCGCCGGTGAAGATATTCGGAGTCGGCAGCCCCATTTCTGAGAGGCGGGCGCCATCGGTGCCCCCGCGAATGATCGAGCGAACGGGTAGGACTCCGGCCCGGCGGATCGCTTCCTCCGCCGCCGCGACGACCCGTGGATGCTCGTCGATGGCCGCTCGCATGTTGCGGTAGGTTTCCTGCACCTCAACCGTGACGCGGGCGCGCGGCTCGCGCTCCTCGATCGCTAGTGCAAGCCGGCGCACGAGCTCCGTGTGCTGCTCCAGCACCGCGTCGTCATGGTCACGGACGATCAGCGTCACGACAGCGTCCTCCACCGACGCTGTAACCCGGGAGGGATGGACGAATCCCTCGCGCCCTTCGGTCGTCTCGGGTGAAAGCGAGTCCTGCGGCAGCGATACCACGAAGTCGGCAGCAAGCTTGACGGCGTTCACGAGCTTGCCTTTCGCCGAGCCCGGGTGGGCGCCGCGGCCACGAATCGTGACGCGAACCTGGCGGGCCGAGAACGTCTCGATCTCGAGCGCGCCGATGCCCGAGCCATCGAGTGTGTAGCCGACCTCGGCGCCGAACGCCTCGAGGTCGAAATGCTCGGTGCCGCGCCCGACCTCCTCGTCGACTGTGAACGCGACCCGCACCGTGGCGCGTGGCTCCGGCGTGTCCCGGAGGTAGGCGACGGCGGCCATGATCTCCGCGACACCGGCCTTGTCGTCGGCGCCGAGCAGCGTGGTGCCGTCACTCGTAACGATGTCGTGGCCGACTTTCGCTGCGAGCTCCGTCTCCTCGACGGGGTCGATCACCTGGCTCGGATCACCGGGCAGGACGATCGGCTCGCCCGCGTAGTTCTCGTGGACGATCGGGACGACACCTCCGCCGGGCGTCTCCGGCGTCGTGTCGACGTGCGCGATCAGCCCGATCACCGGTGCCCCCTCGGTACCGGGGAGCGTGGCGAACACGTAGCCGTGCTCGGTCAACTCGACATCGGCGAGACCGAGGCCCTGCAGCTCGTCGACGAGCAGCCGCGACAGGTCGAGCTGCTTGGCGGTACTGGGATAGGTACGCGAGTCCTCAGCCGCCTGGGTGTCGATCCGAACGTAGCGCAGAAAGCGCTCGAGCACACCCTCGGACAGCTCGGCCGCAAGGGGTGAGGAGAACGGAGCGCTACCCAAGCCTGGAGAGGTGTCGGTAGAGGGCGGCGGCGGCTTCGATCCCGAGCGGCAGGTAGGCGGCGGGGATGCGCTCGTTCGGCGAGTGGATGTTCGACTCGTTGAGGGCGAACCCCGTCAGGACGGTCGCGACACCGCGTGCTGCGAGCTCGGAGACGAGGGGAATCGCGCCGCCCGAGCGGACGAGCAACGGGCGGACGCCGAGCACTTCCTCGAAGGCATCGAGACCGAGGAGCACAGCCGGGGCGTCGGGCGGGATCAGGCCGGGAGGAGCGGCCGACAGCAGGGTGATCTCGACGTCGGTGCCCACGGGAGCAGCGTCGCGGAGCAGCGACTCGAACGCCGGCGCGATCACCGCAGGGTCCTGGTCGCCGACGAGCCGGATCGAGACGTTTGCTTCGGCTTCGACCGCGATCACCGTCTTCTGGAGCACCGGCGAGCCGCCCTGGATGCCGTGCACGTCGACGGACGGCTCGGCCCAGATGCGGAGATAGAACTCGTCGCCCGCCGCCGAGTCGGCCGGACGGGAACCTGCGGCGGCGATCTCGGCGGCGCCCGCAGGGAGCGTCTTCCACCCCTCGAGCTCGGCGTCCGACGGTGCCACGATCCCCACGCGCAACGGGTCAGGAAGCCGGCCGCCGCGGGGAAGCACTGCCGAGAGCGTCTGCATCAGTGCGTGCATTGCGTTGAGGGACGCGCCGCCATACATGCCGGAATGCAGATCCCGGCGACCGGTACGCACCTTGACGTGGAAATAGCAGAGGCCGCGCACGGCGATGTTGAATCCCGGCACATCTCGTTCGACCATGCCGCTGTCGAAGACGATCGCCGCGTCGGCGCCGCGGTCGTCGGCTGCGATCCAGTCGACGATTGAATGCCCACCGATCTCCTCCTCGCCGTCACAGGCGAAGCGGAGGTTGACGGGGAGCTCGCCCGCGGCCGCTAGTAGTTCCGCCGCCTTCAGCAGCATGTAAAGTTGCCCCTTGTCGTCGGCGATACCGCGGGCGTAGAGCCAGCCGTCACGCTCGACGAGGGCGAACGGTGCCGATTCCCAGAGCTCGAGCGGGTCGGGTGGCTGCACGTCGAAGTGCCCGTAACAGAGGATCGTGGGCGCGGTCTCCGGGTTCTGCGAGGCGCGGACCTCGCCGATGACGAGTGGGCGCTCGCCCCACGGGATCACGTCAGCGGTGCCACCGGCGCGCCGAATCCGGTCTGCGACCCATCCCGCCGCCGCGGCGACATCCGCCTGGTGGGCCGGGTCCGCGCTCACCGAGGGGATCGCGATCAGCTCAGCAAGCTCGGCGACGAGCGAATCGAAAGGTGGCAGCTCCACGGCCGAAGAAGTGTAATGAAGCCCGCCGTAGGCGTTCTTCATGGTGACGGCGAAGCAGAGCCTCGACCGCGGGGGCCGTGGCGCCATGCGGGCGACGCTCCTCGGCGCCTGAGGCGCCGTTCCGCGTAGCCCCTACGAACAGCATCCCAACCGCGCCTCCGCGAATGGTCGGCCTGTTCGGAGGGAGGGCTCACAGGGAACCGTAGGTTCCCGGCTTCAGGATCCACGCGAAGCATGCAACAGGCAAAGACGTGACGGAAGGGAGGGTTCACAGGGAACCGTAGGTTCCCGGCTTCAGGATCCACGCGTAGCGTGGCAACAATATGCGTAGCGTAAGGCGGAGAAGAATCCGCGATACGCTCTTCCATCGCGGATTCTTCTCCGCCTTACGCTACGTCGCGCACGTTGTTGGCTTCCGCCAACGCACGGAGCTTCTTCAGGCTCTGGTGCTCGATCTGGCGGATGCGCTCACGGGTGACGTTGAACGCGCGCCCGACCTCGTCCAGTGTCCGAGGTTGCTGGCCGTCGAGGCCGTAGCGGAGCTCGAGCACTGCCCGCTCACGTGGTGACAGCGACCCGAGGATCGAGCGGAGCGCCTCGCGACGGAGCGACACCTCCGCCGCTTCGTCCGGCAGCTGAGCCGTCACATCCGTGAGGAAGTGGCCGAACTCCGATTCGTCGTCGTCGCCGACCGGCTTCTCCAGCGAGATGGGCGTCTGAGCCGATCGCCGGATCTGCTCGACCTCCTCGACACTGAAATCCAGATCGCGCGCGATCTCGGGGATCGTCGGCTCGCGTGCGAGCTCGGCGCGGAGCTTGCGTTCCGAGCGGTGGATCTTGTTCAGCTTCTCGACCACGTGCACCGGCATCCTGATCGTTCGGCCCTTGTCGGCGATCGCGCGCGCGACAGCCTGCCGGATCCACCAGGTTGCGTACGTCGAAAACTTGAACCCCTTGCGGTAGTCGAACTTCTCGGCCGCGCGGACGAGCCCGATCGTGCCCTCCTGGATCAGGTCGAGGAACGGCAGCCCCTGGTTGCGGTACCGCTTCGCGATCGAGACGACGAGGCGGAG
>JANOUB010000353.1:0-3658 GCA_031416615.1 Thermoleophilia bacterium | reverse complement strand
TCCACGAGAGCGACAGCACGACGGCGCTGATCCGCGACGGCGAGTATCTCCGCATCAGTGGCGTGATCAGGATGGAGTAGACCGCCCAGGTCGCCGCCGTCATGATCCCGAGCAGGATCCCACCGAGGTCGCCGCCCAATTCGCCACCGGCACCGAGTGCGACGAGCCCAACGCCAGCGAACGACAGCGCCGCACCAAACCAGAAGCGCCGCGGTAGCAGTTCGGTGCCGAAGGCAAGGCCGATCAGGGCGGCGAAGATGGGGGTGGCGGCGAGGATCAGGGCGATCACGGACGCCGAGGTCGTCTTCAACGCGTACACGAAGCCGATCTGGTTGACCCAGAGGGTCGCCGCTGCGGCGACGACCGACAAGAGGTCGCGACGCGCGATCCGCAACGAACGCTCCGCGAAGACCGCGATGCCGATGAAGACGAGTGCTGCGAGGCCGTACCGCACGGTCGAGAAAGCGAGCGGCTGGAACCCGTGCGTGAGGATGTAACGGCTGACCGTGAGGTTGAGCGCCCACAGGCCGATTGCCGACAGCAGCATCACCTCGACGGACGTCGGCTTACGCATCCCCTTGCAAGCTACTTCCCCCGAATGAAAGCCGGTGGGTAGGTCGTCACGGAGCCGGCGGGGGAAGCAGCTTGCAGGGTGGGCTTCGCCTTGTGTCTTCGGATATGTGCAAGCGCCCGCAAGCTCCGATAATCCCTCGAAAAAACAAGGCGCAGCCTCAATGCAGGCTACTTCCCCCACTGAGCCGTCTCTTCCTCACCGTGACCGTTTGTCCGGGGGAAGTAGCTAGGCTTGCGCCGCGATGGCAGAGCCGACCTTCGACGACATCGAGGCCCTCGTCGGGCCCGCCACCCCCCACTTCGCGTTCCAGATCAGGGCGCGCGTGCGGGAGCTGATCGCCGGCCTACCCGAAGCCGACCCGGTGCGGCGCTTCGGCGAGGAGAAGATTCGCCTGCTCGACGATCTCGGTTATGCCTCATCGAAAGCCGAGAACGACGAGCCCGAGGAGCCTCGCACCCGAATCGGCTGGGACGAGATCCCGTCGTCGGCGCCGGTCACCCGGCCCCTCCCTCGCGCCGGCTAGTGACTTCCGGAGCGGAGCACTAGTGGGCAGGTCCGTCCTCGTGACGGGCGGCTCGCGCGGGATCGGCAAGGCGATCGCGCTCCGCTTCGCCCGCGGCGGCGCCACCAAGGTGGCGATCGGCTACATGCGCTCGGACGCTGCCGCCGGGGAGACGGCCGAGGAGTTGCGGGCGCTCGGCGCCGAGCCCGTGCTCGTGCGCGGCAACGTCACCTCCGACCGCGTGCTCGAGCAAGTTCGGGAGCTCGGACCGCTCGACGTCTTCGTCCACAATGCGGCGACAGGGGTGATCCGTCCCGCGCTCGAGACCGAGGACAAGCACTGGGACTGGACGCTGAACGCGAACGCCCGCGCGTTTCTGGCGCTGACGCGTGTGATCGCCCCGGCGATGCCCGCCGGCTCCTCGGTGGTGGCGATCTCGAGCCTCGGCTCGATCCGCGTACTCGAGAACTACGCTCTCGTCGGCACGTCCAAGGCCGCGCTCGAGTCGCTCGTGCGCTACCTCGCCGTCGAGCTCGGTCCGGCCGGCATCAGGGTCAATGCGGTCTCGGGAGGCGTCGTCGACACCGGCGCGCTCGACCACTTCCCGAATCGGGAGGAGATGCTCGAGATGGGGGCCCGCAACGCGGCCGGGCGCATCGTCACCCCCGAGGACATCGCGGGCGCCGTCGCGTTCCTCAGCTCGCCCGACGCCGACATGGTGCGCGGCCAGACGCTGATCGTCGACGGCGGCTTCAGCCTGGTGGCTTAGCCACGGCGGGCACGGCGGCGCGCGGAGTCGCACGGGAGGCGCTCACGGCCTCATCGGCCGCGACCAACAGCCCTCGCGAGCGTCGCCTTCGCGACGACTCCGGCCATCCGTGGGTTCTCCTGCAGTCGCCGCAGCGAGTACTCGTACCAGCGCTGGCCGTAGGGCACGTAGACCCGTAGCGGATGGCCTGCCGCGACGAGCTCGCTTGCCCGGTCCTCCCGCACCCCGAGCAACATCTGGAACTCGTACGCCTCCGGCGGGAGCGACGCCACCCGCGCGAGCGACTCCCCGAGCAGATGCTCGTCGTGCGTCGCGATCCCGACCCGGGAGCCACCCTCGAGCAGCGCCTCGAGGCAGGAGACGAACGAGCGCCGCACGACCTCGAAGTCCTGGAACGCGATCGCGCCCGGCTCCACGTAGATCCCCTTGCACAGCCGCACGCTCGGGCGCAGGTCGCGCAGCTCCCCGATGTCAGTCAGCGTGCGCCTGAGAGAGGCCTGCAGCACGATCCCCACGTTCTCGAGCCCCGCGCCGCGAAGGCCGCGGTAGAGGGCCAGCGTGTCGTCCACGCAGGACGCGTCCTCCATGTCGATCCGGACGAAGGAGCCGCGAGCACCCGCGTCGCGGACAAGCCCCTCGCTCAGTGAGCGGCACAGGTCGAGGTCGAGCTTCAGTCCGAGGCCGGTGAGCTTGACCGACACGTTCGCGTCGAGGTGGTCGCCGTCGATCGCGGCGAGCACGTCGCCGTAGGCTGCGGCGATCGCCTGCGCCTCCTGCGCGTTGTGGATCTCCTCACCGAGGACGTCGACCGTCGCGCTCTTTCCATCGGCGTTCAGCGAGACGACGGTGCGGCGCGCGTCGTCGAGCGTCGGACCGGCGATGTAGGGCGCAGAGACGCGCCGAACGACCGAGCGGGGGACGGCGGGAAGAACGAAGGCGACGGCGCGGTCGAATAGACCCAAGGGGCGGTGACTCTACCGCTCGTGACAGCCGCTAGGTCTCGCGCATGAACCCCCGGCGGGCGGCACTGACGAGAGCCACCGCCTCGGGGAAGAGGACGCGCATCGCGTCCCGCAAGGCCGCGGCTTGCTCGTCCACACCGCCGGTCGGCTGCATCTGCTTCAGGGCGGCAGCGGTGAGCTCGACGGCGGTGCTCAGCGTCAGCGTCGCGAACTGCTCGCGCTGCGCATCCTTGACGCTCTCCGACTGGGTCTCCGCGAACTCGCGCAACCCGCGCAGAATCTCCTCGGGGTCACCGCCGAACGGAAAGAAGCCGCCGCCCTCCATGCGGACAGCGTACCGGAGTCGAACCGCCAACCCTTGTCACACTTCGTCACAAGGAGAGTGGCACGCGATAGGTCTGCTCGACCTCATTCAGCAACTCTTCGATCGTTCCCTGGACGCCCTTCAGCGCTGCCGTGAACGGGGACGGGGCCGCGGGGTCGAGGGCGTGCTCGAGCCTTCTCGTCGCGGCGCCGATCTCGTCGAGCCGGCCTGGCGAGGCGAGGTGCGGCGGCATTCCGACGGTTCGCTGGAGCACCCGCACGGCTTCCTCGGCCTCATCGACCCCCTCCGGGCTCTCGGTCAGACGCAAGGCGACGAGTTGCGAGAGCAGCTCGTCGAGGTCTCCACCGCCTGCGGACTCCTCGGCGATCTCGCACAGCGCGGCGATCGAGACCGCGTCTTTGACATCCCTCCTCGCCGTGACCGCGGCGCCCTCGTCATCGAGCACGAGCCACGAACGTGAACCATCCGCCGCCTCGAACGCGCAGAGATACGTCCGCAGGCCCGGGGTCGGCTCGGCGGCGAGCAC
>JANOUB010000352.1:0-5696 GCA_031416615.1 Thermoleophilia bacterium | reverse complement strand
GGGCAATTGTACGTTGACGAGTACAACTCGCGCTACGTCGTCGGCGAGGAAGAGCAGCCGTTGCAAACACGTCGCGTCCCCACCCAGAGCCGACGCCAGCGCCAACATCGCGAGTCTCGCCTCGTCGTCATTGCCGTGATGACGATCGTGCTGCTCACGTCTCTCGTGATCGCCGCCTGGAAGTTCGGCGGCCCCACCGAGCCGAAGGTGCAGGGGGTGAACACGCCGGCGAGTTCGACGCCCGCAGTTGTCGCACGTGGAGTGTCGGTGACCGCGACGCGTGGAGCATCCTTCATGGAGGTGCGGGCCGGCTCCGGTGCGGGTAAGCCGCTCTACCGTGGCACGCTCGAGCGGGGGCAGACCAAGAGGTTTGCATCGCGCAAACTCGCGCTCTCGCTTTCGGTCGCCTCGCCAGGCAATGTCGTCGTGCGCGTCGCAGGTGTCCGCTTCAAGGTGCCGAAGAATGGGCGCCTGACGATCCCGCCCGGCTCTTGAACCTGGATCCAGGTTGAGGCGCCCACGGGCCGCCATCGTCGTGACGGGCAGCGAGCTCGTGCGTGGCGAGCGAACGGATCTAAACGGCCCCTTTTACGCCCGAGAGGCACTTCTCCTTGGCTTGCAGCCCGTGCGGATCGCGATCGTGGGTGACGATCCCGACGAGCTCGAGACCGCGTTGCGCGAGGGGTTCGAGGCCGACGTCTGTCTTGTCTCGGGCGGCCTCGGCCCGACGCACGACGACCGGACGATCGAGCTCGTGGCGCGCGTCGCAGGGCGGTCCCTCAGGCTGGACGTCGCGCTCGAGACCGAGATCGAGCAGATCTCGCGCAGGTTTGCAGAACGGCTCGGCCGCCCCTACGCCGATTTCGCAGACGGAGTTCGCAAGCAGGCAACTCTGCCCGAGGGAGCACTCTCGCTCGGCCTCGCGGGCACCGCCCCCGGTGTCGTGCTCGAGACGGGAGCGTGTGTGGTCATCGTGCTGCCGGGCCCACCGGGCGAGCTGCAGCGGCTGTGGCCACGCGCCGTCACTTCCGAACCGTTGCAGCGGGTGCTCGCCCGCACGACGCGGCCCGATCGCCGGGTGCTCCGGTTCTACGGCGCGAGCGAATCCGTGATCGCGAAGACGCTCGCCGATGCAGGCGGCGACGGCGACGGAGTCGAGGTGACGATCTGCGCCCGTGACTTCGAGATCCACGTCGACCTGATCGTCGAGCCCGGTGCCGGGAGTCGTGCCGATGCTCTCGAGTCGGCGCTCGTGGAGCCGCTTGCCGAGTACCTTTTCGGTCGCGACGAGCGGTCGGTCCAGGAGCTCGTCCTCGAGCTGTGTCGAGCCAGGGGCCTCACACTTGGGATCGCGGAGTCATGCACGGGCGGCCTCGTCGCCGCGAGGCTCACAGCGGTCGCCGGTGCGAGTGATGTGTTCCACGGTGGCATTGTCGCCTACGACGACAATGTCAAGGAGGCGCTGCTCGGTGTCCCGGCCGATCTGCTGGCGGCGCACGGCGCTGTATCGGCCGAGGTGGCAGCGGCCATGGCACACGGCGCCCGCGAGCGGGTCGGAGTCGACGTCGCCGTGTCGGTCACCGGTGTCGCCGGACCGGGAGGGGGGACACCCGAGAAACCTGTAGGCCTCGTTTTCTTCCACGTGGCCGGTCCGACGGGCGAGACGTCGTTGCGCTTTGAGATCCCAGGCGAGCGGGAATGGATTCGCGCCCGCTCGGCCGTCGTCGCACTCCACCTCGTGCGACGCCTGCTCGCTTCTTCCCCCGGATAAACGCCGTCGGCTGCCCGTGGCGACTCTCGGCACGAACTCGACACAGACGTGGCACACGTTGCCCGGTAGCGTCGGGGCCAGCAGGAGCGAGACCGGGAGTCACGAACATATGTTTGCATTACGTCCGACGGACGTGCTTACCTACACAGACGAAGACCACGGAGATGACGAGGAGGAATGACGAGATGAAACGCGAGGAAGCGCTCGATGTCGCGCTCGGCCAGATCGAGCGGCAGTTCGGTAAGGGCTCGGTCATGCGCATGAGCGACCAGGCACAGGTTGCGATCGGGGCGATTTCGACGGGGTCGCTCTCGCTCGACATGGCACTCGGTATCGGGGGCCTGCCGCGCGGTCGCGTCGTCGAGGTGTACGGGCCCGAGTCGTCAGGGAAGACGACGCTCGTCTACCACGTGATCGCCGAGGCGCAGCGACGTGGTGGCATCTGCGCGTTCATCGACGCCGAGCACGCGATGGATCCCCAGTACGCCCGGCGGATCGGCGTCAACATCGATGACCTCCTCGTCTCGCAGCCCGACACGGGCGAGCAGGCACTCGAGATCTGCGAGCTGCTCGTGCGCTCGGGCGCGATCGACGTCGTTGCCATCGATTCCGTCGCCGCGCTCACGCCCAAGGCCGAGATCGAGGGTGAGATGGGTGACACGCACGTCGGACTGCAGGCGCGCCTCATGAGCCAGGCGCTCCGCAAGCTCGCTGGCACGCTCAATCGGACGGACACGATCTGCCTCTTCACGAACCAGCTGCGCGAGAAGATAGGCGTCATGTTTGGATCTCCTGAAACCACCCCTGGCGGGCGGGCGCTAAAGTTCTACGCCTCGGTCAGGCTCGACATTCGTCGCATCGAGACGCTCAAGGATGGAACCGAGGCATACGGGAACCGCGTGCGCGTCAAGGTGGCCAAGAACAAGGTGGCACCGCCATTCAAGCAGGCGGAGTTCGACATCATCTACGGCAGCGGGATCTCCTGGGAGGGCACGGTCCTCGACGTGGGTATCGAGCGGAAGGTCGTCCAGAAGGCGGGCTCATACTTCAGCTTCGGAGATGAGCGACTTGGCCAGGGTCGTCAGAACGCGACGGCGTTTCTCAGCGAACACCCCGATCTCGTCCAGCAGATTCTCGCCCGGATCCAGGCGGAGGCGCCGCCTGAGCAGATCGTTTCGGCGCGGCTGCTACCACAGGCCGAGAGCGTCGCAAACGTCGAGGTGACCCCGGTCGAGGATGAGGAGGCGGTCGAGACCAAGGAGTCGGTCGAGGACAGAGTTCCGGTCGAGGCCTAGATCCGTGCCCGACCCGCGAGTACGGAAACGGCAGTGACGACCGTTCCTGTCGTCACTGCCCTCCGTGCGCGCGGGCCCGGCCGCGTTGCCGTCGACCTCGACGGCCGGCCGTGGCGCGTCGTACCGCTCGAAGCGGTCTACGCTGCGGGGCTTTCCGTCGGCAGCGCGCTCGACCGTCCGTCGGCGCGCGCGCTGCGTCGCGAGCTACGGCGTCTCGAGGCGCAGGGTGAAGCATTGCGTGCGCTTCGAGCTCGCGACCACACGGTGGCCTCTCTCGAGCGGCGGCTCGCCGACCGGGGTACCGCTCACGCTGTGCGACGGGAGACGCTCGAGGCGGTGCAACGTGCAGGGCTGATCGACGACCGGCGATTCGCCGCGAGCCGGGCGGCGCTCCTTGCGCGCCGAGGCGCCGGTGACCTGCTGATCGCCGACGACCTCGAGCGCCACGGCGTTCCCGCTGACGCTGCCCAGATCGCGATTGGTGGGCTCGAACCGGAGTCGGCCCGGGCCGACTCCATCGTCGACGCACGAGGCCGGAGCCCGAGAACGGCTCGTTACCTCGCTGCGAAGGGTTTCTCCGAGGCGAGTCTCGAAGCGCTCGTTGCAGATCTGGCCGCCGAAGCGATAGGATAGAGAAGCTTCATCCGACCTTTCTCCTGCACAGAGCGCATTCCCGAAAACCGGCTTCTGATGATGATCATTCACCACTCGACCCCACCGATCTACGGCACGACCGTAGCCCCCCGGAGGGCACACCGACCGAGATAGCGAGCTCAGTACGACCGGTTGACCGGGATGCTGCCTGTGCAGGCGGTGTTCGGATGTGAGCAACCGCGGCCACCGCCGCGGGACAAACCCTCGAAGGGAGCGTCCATGCTTACGGTCGTTGCAGCGTTGCTCGGAATCGCGGTAGGCGCCGTTGGCCTGTGGGCGTGGCTGCGTACAGCGAGTTCATCACGGCTGCGTCTCGCCGAGGATCAGCGGCGATCGCTGCTCGCAGACGCCGAACGGGAGGCCGAGACCACCCGCCGCGAGGCGCAGATCGAGGCTCGCGAGCAGGTCGTGCTCCTGCGCGCTGAGATCGAGGGTGAGATCCAGGACAGCCGGTTGCAGATGGCGAAGACCGAGGAGCGCGTCCACCAGCGTGAGGCGGATCTCGACGCGAAGAAGGAGGAGCTCGCCCGGCGCGAACAAGGCGTTGCCGACCGCGAGACACACACGAAGCAACTCCAGGACGAACTCAAGTCGGGGAACGATGGCATCATGCGGGAACTCGAGCGGGTCGGAGGCCTCACCCTCGGCGAGGCTCGAAAGCAACTGCTCGAGCGATCGGAGGACCTCGTTCGGCATGAGCTCGCGCGCACCGTGCGCCAACTCGAGGAGGAGGCTCGCACCGACGCCAAGCGGCGCGCTCGCGCCCTCGTCGCCGATGCGCTCCAGCGCGTGGCCGCGAGCCACACGGCCGAGACGACCGTCAGTGTCGTCGAGCTGGCTTCCGACGACATGAAAGGGCGCATTATCGGCCGGGAGGGCCGCAACATCCGCGCGCTCGAGCACCTGACAGGTGTGGATTTCATCATCGACGACACGCCGCACGCAGTCGTCCTCTCGTCATTCGACGGCCTTCGGCGCGAGCTCGCGCGACTGACGCTCGAGAAGTTGATCGAGGACGGCCGCATTCACCCGGCGCGCATCGAGGAGATGTACTACCTCTCGAAGGCCGAGCTCGAGGATCACGTCCGGCTGGCCGGAGAGCAGGCTGTGTTCGAGGCGAACTGCGGGGAGTTCCACGAGGAGCTCGTCAAGGTGCTCGGCCGCTTGCGCTACCGCACGAGCTACGGGCAGAACGTCCTCAAGCACACGCTCGAGGTCGTCCACCTCGTGGGCATCATGGCCGCCGAGCTCGGGGCGTCGGTGAAGACCGCCCGGCGGGCGGCCCTGCTCCACGACATCGGTAAGGCGATGACCCACGAGGTCGAGGGAACGCACGCCGCCGTGTCAGCCCAGCTCGCCCGCCGCTACGGCGAGCCGGAAGGGGTTGCCCACGCGGTCGAGGCTCACCACTATGAGGTGCAGCCACAGACGGTGGAAGCCGTGCTGCTGATCGCTGCCGACGCGATCTCCGCATCGCGGCCCGGCGCCAGGGGCGAAAGCCTCGAGCACTACATCAAGCGCTTGTCCTCGCTCGAAGAGATCGCTACGGCAAAGCCCGGAGTCGCGAAGGCGTACGCACTCCAGGCGGGCCGCGAGATCCGTGTGATCGTGGAGCCAACAGAGGTAAACGACGACGCTGCAGCGCTCCTCTCTCACGAGATTGCGCGCGAGATCGAGGATCAACTCGAATATCCCGGGCAGGTCAAGGTGATCGTGATCCGCGAGAGCCGCTCGATCGAGATCGCACACTAGGATCCGCAAGCGTGACCGATCTGCTCTCCGACCCGCCCTCACCTCTCGACGCCGCGATCGGGCTCGTTGCCACAGAGTTGCTTGCCGACGCCGTCGTTCTGCGGCTCGATCCACCAGACTGCGCGCTCGGAGGCGAGCGGCCACGGCCCTTTCTCCACGGCGGCACCCTCGCGACGTGCGTCGACACGGCCGGCTGGTACGCCGTCGCGCACGCGAGCCCGGGG
>JANOUB010000351.1:0-4380 GCA_031416615.1 Thermoleophilia bacterium | reverse complement strand
TGCTCCGACGTGGGCGCAGCTGCGCCAGCTCGGCGTCGAGGAGGCGACCGGAGTGCTGCCTCGCGGGTTCGTGGACTGGCGTGCGCACGCGCCCGAGCAGCCGTGGGAGTACGGCCCGCTGGCGCTCTACCGGCAGCAGGTCGAGGACGCCGGGCTGCGGCTGACCGTGATCGAGGACAATCCGCCGCTGGACCGGCTCCGGCTCGGGCTTCCCGGCCGGGAGGAGGAGCTCGAGACGGTGCTCGAGCTGCTGCGGACGATGGGCAGGCTCGGGATCCAGGTGTGGTGTTACAACTGGATGGCCGTCGTCCCGTGGTCGCGAACGTCGACCGCGATCCCCGGCCGCGGTGGCGCCGAGGTGACCGGGTTCGACGCGGCGGTCTGGGAGGATGGCCCGCCTGCTCCGGGCGCCCCGGTCGAGGAGGAGCGGCTGTGGGAGACGCTTGCCTGGTTCCTCGAGCGTGCCGTCCCCGTCGCGGAGGAGGCAGGCGTGCGTCTGGCGCTCCACCCGGACGACCCGCCGCTGTCGCCGATGCGCGGGATCGGCCGGATCATCCGCTCCCTCGACGCCTACGACCGTGTCTTCGACCTCCAGCCGAGCCCTGCGAACGGGATGACGATGTGCCAGGGGAATGTGGCCCTGATGACCGATGATCTCCCCGCCGCGATCCGGCGCTTTGGTGCCGCCGGTCGCATTCATTTCGTCCACTTCCGTGATGTGCGAGGGACGCCGGACCACTTCGTCGAGACGTTCGTCGACGAGGGCCCCACCGACATGGCCGCGTGCATTCGTGCCTATCTCGACGCCGGTGTCGACGCGCCACTGCGCACCGATCACTCGCCGGCGCTAACGGGAGACACGACACTGGTGCCGGGCTATCCGACCCTTGGGCGGCTCCACGCGATCGGCTACGTCCAGGGTTTGCTCGCCGCCTGCGACAGGCTTTAGCCTTCCTCCTGGGTGCGGTGACAGGCTTTAGCCTGTCTCCTGGGTTGCGCCTGCGCTGCGCCAGCTGGCGGCCGTCAGCAGCCGCCGGTGACAGGCTTTAGCCTGTCTCCTGGGTTTCGCACTGCGGCAGCCATGTCCGGCAGGGCCATCTTGCCTTCGTCGTCCAGACTGGCAACAATGTGCTGGTGCCACGCCGACCCAGACTCGAGGCAGCAGGAGCGCTGCACCACGTCGTCGTGCAGGCGCCGCGCGGGAGCCGGATTGTGGTCGATGACGCCGATCGGATGCGGTTTCTGGACGAGCTCCGGGCGGTCGTGGGCGGGCACGGCTGGCGCTGCGGCGCCTACTGCGTGCTGGACACGCATGCGCATCTGGTTGTCTGCACGCCGGAGCCGAATCTGGGGGCGGGCATGAAGCTCTTCCTCGGCCGCTACGCGTACACCCACAATCGCCGCCATGGCCGCCAAGGGCATCTGCTCGGCCGCCGCTTCTGGTCCCGCCGGGTCGACAAGCCTCACTACCTCCGCTGCGCCGCTCTCTACACGGTGCTCAATCCGGTTGCTGCCGGGATCTGCTCGCATCCCGGCGGGTTCCGCTGGAGCAGTTACCGGGAGACCGCGGCTGCGACACGGGCGAGCGGTCTTCTCGACTTGGGGGTGGTGCTCGGCACGCTTGCCGACGATGTCGAAGCCGCGCGGGCCCGGTATGTGGAGACCGTCGACGAGGCGGTCGCCCGACTCGGCCGCCGGCGCGCTGAGGAGGCGTGGTGGCGAACCGTCGAGCGGGCGGTAGCTGAAACCCAGGAGACAGGCTGAAGCCTGTCGCCGGGCGGGGCCGGGAGCAGCCGTCGGTGACAGGCTTCAGCCTGTCTCCTGGGTTGCGCCTGCGCTGCGCCAGCTGGCGGCCGTCAGCAGCCGCCGGTGCCGTCGGTGACAGGCTTCAGCCTGTCTCCTGGGTTCCCGTGCGAGTCGGGCATCACGGCTACCCGCGGGCGACCAAAGACGTTGACGTCGTCCCTGCGCCCGATCCCGAGAACCTCGAGAAGCTCTGGCAGGCGCTCGTCGAGGTCGAAGCGCAGCCGCTCGCGCTCGGCTACTTCCGCCTCGAGGAGGTTTCGGTACCGTTCTCCCGTGACGGACTCCTCCAGGGAGGCAGCTGGGACCTCAACACCGTGCATGGGCGTCTCGACATCATCCAGTACCGCGCCGGAGCGATCGAGACACCGGAGGATTACAAGCGGCTTCGCGCGAGCGCTGTGCCCGAGAAGCACCCCTTCGGCACGTGGTCGGTCGCAGGCTACGAAGACCTGATCGACCTGAAAATGCTCGCCGGTCGAGAACAGGACCTGGTTGACATACGTGCGCTCCGCGAGGCAAACGACGACACCGCTCCGTAGGAGCTCGAGTCGGAACGACGCTTCGCCAACGGGGCGCGATGTGCGAGTTACGCCCCGACCAGACGCGGCCGGGGGCGGCCATCAAGCGACACTACTCTGATCCTACTACCTACCATCGGGAAATGTGACGATCGAGTGCCGAGGTAGCCGCGCGATGGACGGTAACGCGAGGCTGAAGCTCCTGGCATCCCGTCGCGCCCTCCGAACCGGCAGCGCCTGCCGGGCGAACCACGCCGATGAACGCCACCACTACTGTCGACCGCAGGGCGGAGGCAGCTCTGCTGCTCGGCGCCCTCGGAGCCGCCTTTCTCAGCTTCCAGGCCTGGGGCCCCGTCGCCGCGGTGGCGGCTGCGGTCGTCGCCGGGCTCGTAGGCATGCACAGCGGGCTTCCCCTGCCGCTCGCCCTCGCGGCGGCGACCGCAGCGGGCGCGGCGCTCGTGCACTTCGCCGTCTCCCCCGAGCACTTCGGGGAGTGGTGGGGCTTCGGCCTGTTCTTCGTCCTCTGCGGCGAGGTGCAGCTCGGCTGGGCGCTGCTGCTCGGCCGCCACCGCGGCAGGCGGATGCTCACCGTCGGCATCGTCGGCAGCCTCTTCCTGGTCGCCGTGTGGGCCATGTCTCGCACCACGGGCCTGCCGTTCGGCCCCGAGCCGGGCGCCCCCGAGGCGGTGGGTATCCCGGACGTTGTCTCGGTAACGCTGGAGTTGGTCACCGCCGGGGCCTGTGCCTGGGCGCTGCTCGCGCCGCAACGGCGCTTGGCGGGTCTCGGCACTCCGGTGCGGGCGCTCGGCCTCGCGGGTGCCGTCGCGGTCACCGCGTGGGCGCTCGTCGCGGTCGGCACGGCGTAGGGGCCAACCGGTCCGAACCGGGTGGGACCCGCAGACGAAGCAAGCCTGATCATTTCGTCAACCACTCGCAAGGAGACCCACGCTATGCGCTTCACACGTACCATCACCACTGCTCTCGCAGCACTCGTCGTGTCCGGCCTGCTCGTCGCCGGCGCGATCGCTGCGTCGTCCAACCCCAGCACGACCCACTCGATGGCCGCGATGACGAAGTCGACGGCGAGTCCCGCCGGAGACCTTCGCGTCGCGCTCGCAAAACAGTTCGGTGAGCACGCCGTGCTCGCGATGAACGCCACCAACGCGGGCATCACGGGGTCGAAGTCCTTCCCGGCCGCCGCGGCGACGCTCGACAAGAACTCGGTCGCGCTGTCGAAGTCGATCGCGTCCGTCTACGGTGCCAAGGCGGGCCAGACGTTCCTGAACGGCAAGTTCATGTGGCGTGCCCACATCAAGTTCTTCGTCGACTACACCGTCGCGAAGGCCAAGAAGGACACCGCCGGCCAGAACAAGGCCGTCGCGAACCTGAAGCAGTACACGGTCACGTTCGGCGACTTCCTCGCCGGCGCCACCGGCCTGCCGAAGCTCGCCGTCCGCAACGACCTGCTCGGTCACGTCCTCGAGCTCAAGGGCCAGCTCGACGCGTACGCTGCGGGCAACTACACGAAGGCTGCGACTCAGTACAACGCCGCCTACAACCACATGTTCATGACCAGCGACCTCGTCGCCGGCGCGATCATCAAGCAGAAGGGCCTCAAGTAACACACGGCCCGACTCGACTCCACCCACTGCGGCCCGCCATCCGGCGGGCCGCAGTCGTTGGAGGGGCGTGACGGAGCGGGGCGCATGCGTCGTCTGGGTGTGCCGCCCGGTGGGTGGCCGGGCGTGCCGGAGGCCCGGCGGTCGAGGCTGCGCCTCGCCCCTACGAGTCCGAACCAGGGCTCGCTCCCGTGGGGGCCTGCATTGACCGGGGTGCTTTGGTCGCATCCGTTTCGTTTCGTCCCGTAGGGCGCGCGCGCATGCGTCGTCCGGCCGCGACGATCTCACCGAAGGGGCTCAACCGCACCAAGTGGCCTTCGACCTGGCCGAGCAGAGGCGTTCGGTCGCGCAGGCAGATCGTGACGAAGTACAGGCCGGTGCGGGTGTAGTCGTATCCGGGAAGCCGCAGCGGCTTGCGGGCCTGCATGTTCTCAGCC
>JANOUB010000350.1:0-1699 GCA_031416615.1 Thermoleophilia bacterium | reverse complement strand
GTAGGGGTTCGGGTTGCCGAACAGCTCACGCGTGGCGCTCGTCAGGGCGCTGAAGGGATTCCAATCCGCGATCGACTGCAGCGCCGCGGGCAGCGTCTCGGTGGGTACGAACGCGTTCGAGAGGAAGGTGGCCGGGAACATGACGAGGAAGCCGAGCTGCTGGGCTACTTCGACCGTGGGTACGACGAGCCCGAGGAACACCCCGATCCAGGCCATCGCGTAGGTGAAGAAGAGCAGCAGGGTGATGGCGGCGACGAAGTCACGCAAACCGTTGTCGACCCGCCAGCCTACGGCGAGGCCAGTCAGCATCAGCACGATCAGGATGCCCGCGTTGTAGAGGATGTCGGCGAAGGTACGGCCGCTGAGGACGGCCGAGCGCGCCATCGGCAGCGAACGGAATCGGTCGATCAGGCCTTTCTTCATATCATCCGCGACCGCGACCGCCGTCGTGATCGACGCGAACCCGAGCGTCTGAACGAAGATGCCGGGCATCAGGAACTCGCGATACGAGCCCCCGCCGGGAAGCGGGATCGCGCCACCGAAGACGAAGGCGAACAGCAGCACGAACATGATCGACTGGAGAACCGCGAAGATCGCAAGCTCCGGGATCCGCGGGACGCGCTTCAGGTTGCGCCAGCCGATCACGAGGCCATCGGCGACGGCGAGCCGGAGGCTGGTCATCGACTCGTCCCTTTCCCCTTCGTCTCTTCGTCGGCGGCCTCTTCGGTCTCGGCGGCGTGACCGGTGAGCGCCAGGAAGACATCGTCCAGGGTCGGTCGGCGCAGGCCCACGTCGTCAACCCTGATCTCCTCGTCCCCGAGCCGACGAACAACTTCGACCAGCTGTCGGGCGCCTCCGTCGGCAGCGATGGTCAGTCTCCGGGTGTGCTCGTCGATCGATGCGGTGCCATCGGGCGCCAGCAGGTCTGCTGCGCGGCTGAGAAGTGATCGGTCGTGGACGACGACTTCGATCCGTTCGCCGCCGACCTGCGACTTCAGTTCGTCGGCCGTGCCGCGCGCGATGATCTTGCCGTGATCGACGACGGCGATCTCGTCCGCGAGCTCGTCGGCCTCCTCCATGTACTGCGTCGTCAGGAGTAGCGTCGTTCCCTGCCGCACCTGGCTCCGGATCACGTCCCACATTCCGAAGCGGCTGCGCGGGTCGAGCCCGGTCGTCGGTTCGTCGAGGAAGAGGAGCTGGGGGCGGCCGATCAAAGCGCTCGCGAGGTCGAGGCGTCGGCGCATGCCGCCGGAGTACGTCTTCGTGACCCGGTCGGCGGCGTCCCCGAGGTCGAACCGGGTGAGGAGCTCGACGGTGCGCCGTTTGGCCTCGGCCGAGCCAAGTTGGTAGAGGCGGCCGAACATCCACAGGTTCTCACGGCCGGTGAGATTCTCGTCCACGGCCGCGTACTGGCCCGAAAGGCCGATCAGGCGACGGACAGCCTGCGCGTCGCGGGCGACGTCGAGGCCGGCGACGGTCGCGCGGCCGGCGTCGGCGCGGAGCAGGGTCGCGAGAATGCGGACGGTCGTCGTCTTGCCGGCACCGTTCGGCCCGAGCAGGCCGAGCACGGTGCCCTCGCGGACTTCGAGATCGACGCCATCGAGCGCGCGCACCTCGCTGCCTCGCGATCGGTACACCTTGACAAGCCCTTCCGCCTCGATCACGGCCATGCGGGCTACGTTAGCCTGGATCCACCGTT
>JANOUB010000349.1:0-5476 GCA_031416615.1 Thermoleophilia bacterium | reverse complement strand
GCGAGCTCGAGCGCGCGGTCGAGGCTCATGCTGCGGCGGCGGCGATGCGAACGTAGGCGCCCGCGGGATCCGGGTCGGCGAAGACCGCGCTCCCCGCGACGAGCAGCGCCGCCCCTGCGGCGCGCACAGCCTTCGCGTTGGTCTCGCCGACACCGCCGTCCACCTGGATCGGGATCTCGACCAGGGTCGCGAGCTCCTCGATCCTCCCGTACGCGGCCGACATGAACGGCTGTCCGGAGTAGCCCGGCTCGATGCTCATGCACAGGATCATTTCGGCGCCGGCCTCCGTTGCAAACGCGGCAGCCCGGACAGGCTCGGTACCGGGATTGAAGGCGACACCGACTGCAAGCCCGAGAGCGCGTGCCGCGGCTGCCACTCCCTGCGGATCGTCGGTCGCCTCGACGTGGAAGGTGACTGCATCAGCGCCGGACTCGGCGAACTCGGGGAAGTGATGGGCCGGATCGGCGACCATCAGGTGGCAGTCGAGGACGCCGCCCGCGGCGTGAATCATCGGCGCGATCGAGCGCAAGACGATCGGCCCGATCGTGACCGGGGGCACGAAATGGCCGTCGCCGACGTCGAAATGGAAGATGCGGCAGCCTGCCCCGAGCAGCGTCTCGATCTGCTCACCGAGGCGGGTGAAGTCGGCGGCATAGAGCGACGGCTCGATCTCGCTCCCACCCCGAATCCACGTTGCCCATCCCATAGCGCGATCCTAGTGACACTTTGGCACAAGGGCTCAATCACGGGACGCGGAGCCGCGCGATGAAGAATCCGCTCGTGTTGTGGATATGCGGCAGGGTTTGCAGGAACTCCGGACGGGCCGGATGGCGAAACTGCGGCCACGCCTCGGCGAGCGACTCGTCGACCGCGAGCCCTGACGCGTCGACGACCGCCTCGGCTTCATCGCGGTTCACCGTGCAGACGGAGTAGACGACGGTCCCACCGGAGCGCACGCGGGCCACGGCGGCGTTCAGCAACTCGAGCTGGAGCTCGGGCAGGGGTTGAGAGCGCCAGCGCAGGTCAGGCCGGGCGGCGAGCACCCCGAGCCCGGAGCACGGGGCGTCGACGAGCGCGCGATCGAAGCCTGTCAACTCCGGCGGCAAGGAGCGGCTGTCGGCGCAGACGACGCGGACGTTCGTGGCACCGAGACGGCGGACGTTCTCCTCGAGCTCCCTCGCGCGCGCAGCGTTCAGCTCCACCGCGACGACATCGCCCGCGAGCATCGTCGCCTTGCCACCCGGCGCGGCGCACAGGTCGAGCACCCGCTCGCCTGCGACCGAGCCGACGCACAGCCCGGCGAGCTGCGAGCCGACGCTCTGCGGCCAGGCCCGCCCCTCGGCGAGCGCGCTCTCGTCGACGTGCTCGACGTGCCACGCACCTGGGACGTCGGGGTCGGGCACGCCGTCGATCTCACCTCGCACGAGCCGGACGACGGTTCGCGGAGCTTCGTTCTGGGCTCGCATCAGCGCGAGTGCTCCCTCCGCTCCGAGGTCGCGCCACCAGGTCTCCGCGACCCAGTCGGGATAGGAATGCCGAAGGGCGGCCTCCTCCCAGGTCGACTCCGGCAACGCCTCGACGCACAATCTGCCCTCGTCTGCAAGTCGTCGCAGCACGGCGTTCGTGAAGGGAACCGCCCGCTCGAGCCGCGCGCGGCGCACGAGCTCGACGGACTCGTTGACCGCGGCGTACCGCGGCACCCCGTCCAGGAAGGCGAGTTGGAATGCGCCGAGCCGCAAAGCAGCGCGCACAGGCGCATCGAGGCGCCTGACCGGGCGGCGCCCGATGGTCTCGATCGCATAGTCGAGTGTCCGCGTGCGCTGCACCGTGCCGTACGCGAGTTGCCGTGCGAGCGCCTGGTCACGCGCGTCGAGCTTCGCCACGGCAGTCCGTAGCGCACGGTCGGCGTACGCCTCATCCTCGAAGACGCGGCGGATCACCTCGAATGCAGCCGCCCGCGCGGGCGAGATCGAGGGCGCCGTCACCGCAGGCCGCGCAGCCACGCCGCGGCGTCCATCCGCTTGCCGCCGTCAGGCTGAACCTCGACCGGCTCGAACTCCCCCGTCTCCCCCACCCGCGCCCGCCAGACCGTCACAGGGCGTCCGTGCAACTCGGCGCGCGCGCCGATGTGAGGCGACAGCGCCCGCACACGCCGCACGAGCTCGTCTGCCGGGAGCTCCAGGTCGAGCAGACGATCGGCCAACTCGATCTTGTCCGCATAGGTGACACCTTCGGCGCTCTGAGGCACGAAGGAAGCGCTCGGATCGGCGAGGACGGCACCGAGCAGCCGCACCGCCACGGCCGCCGCGCGGGCGAACACCGAGCCCGCGTCGTCGTCGGCCCCGATCGCGAACGCCTCCTGGACGGCGACTGGGCCGGCATCGAGCTCCTTCACCGTCTCGTGGATCGTCACCCCTGTCGTGGCGTCACCGGCGAGGATCGCGCGCTCAACGGGTGCAGCACCCCGCCAGCGCGGCAGGAGCGACGGATGGACGTTGAGCCACGACCTCTCGGAGAGCATCTCCTCGGGGATCAGCAGACCGTAAGCGCAGACGACGACAACGGGAGCTCCGAGGTCGAGACCCTGCTCGGGGCGATCGGGCTGGAGCACCGGCACGCCAAGACGTTCTGCGACGACCTTCGCAGGGGGCGATGCGACCCGGCGCCCCCGGCCCTGGCGCGCATCAGGACGGGTCAGAAGAGCCGAGATCTCGTGCTGGGCGGCGAGCTGCTCGAGCACGTCCGCACCGAACGGCGCCGTCGCTGCGACGGCGATCCGGGCCATGGCGTTACCTCGTCAGAACGAGCCTCGGCCGCAGCTGCGCCATCGCCTCGCGCCGCGACTCCGGATCGGTGCGATCGATGATCAGCTTGCCGTCGAGGTGGTCGAGCTCGTGCTGGACGACGCGGGCCGAGAGCCCTTCCAACTCGAGGCGAAGCGGCGCACCATGTACGTCGACACCCTCGAGCGTCACCTCGAGCGACCGCTCGACAGGCATACGGACAGACCCGAGCGAGAGACAGCCTTCCTCGTCGACATCGGTACCCCCACCCGTGGTCGAGAGCACCGGGTTGACGATGACGCGGTCTTCACCCTCGTTGTGGAAGACGAACAGCCGCCGCACGATCCCGACCTGCGTCGCGGCAAGACCGACGCCGTCGGCGTCGTGCATCAGGGCGATCATCCGCTCCGAGAGCCGTGTCAGCTCCTCGTCGAACACCCCGACCTCGTGGGCCCGCATCCGCAGCACCGGATCGCCGTACTGCCGCACCTGCGACAGCGCGATCTGGCGCAGCGCCCGCCGCTCGGCCTCGGCCTGCTCGTCGTGGTCGTGATCCTGCTCGTCGTGGTCGTGCTCACCATGATCGTGGTCGCCGTGATCATGGTCGTGCTGGTCGTCGCCGCTCATCCGAGCGAGTCTAGCCGCGCGCCCGACGGGCATGCGTTCGTCGCGGGATGGGCATGCGCCCATCCCCTACAGCGACTGCGGGTCGACGTCGACGACGGCGGTCAGCCCTCGCCGGCGCAGCGCCGGGCTCGCGGCTACGAGCAGCGCTGCGGCCCGCCGGGCGAGTGCTCGCGGCTCGTTGGTCTTCGCGACGAGCTGGGCCCGGTGACGACCGCGCAGGCGCAGTAGCGGCGCGGGCCCGAGGAGCGTTCCTTCCACACCCTCGAGCCCGGCGCGCACCTCGCGGAGCACCTGGGCGACCCCTGACGGGTCAGGCCCTGACGCGACCACCGAGACGAGGTGGCTGAACGGTGGGTACCCGAGTGCCGTGCGCCGCTCGAGCTCCTCGGCCAGGAATCCCTCGACGTCGTGCCGTTGGGCGAACTGGAACGGCATCGCGTCGGGCTGGAACGTCTGGACGAGCACGAGCCCCGGAGCGTCGCGCCCGCTGCGCCCGGCGAGCTGCGTCACGAGCTGGAACGTCTTCTCCTCGGCACGGAAGTCGGGGATCGCGAGACCCGTGTCTGCGTCGACGACGGCGGCGAGGTCGACACCGGGAAAGTGATGTCCCTTCGCGACCATCTGGGTACCGATGAGCACGGCACGATCGGCGCTCCGGAAGCGTTCGATCGTCTCGCGGAGGGCACCGGGGCGCGCGGCGGTGTCGGCGTCGAGCCGGATCCGTTCGAGCTCGGGCACGTTCCGCTCGAGCTCCTTCTCGAGCCGCTGCGTTCCCGCGCCGATGTGTGCGAGCTCGGCTGACCCGCAGGCCGGGCAGGTCTCCGGTACCGGCTCGCGATGCCCACAGTGATGGCAGTGAAGGCCGCCGTCGCCGTGCAGGGTCAGCGCGACATCGCAGTTTCCGCACCGGCGCGACAATCCGCACGCCCGGCAGTGGATCGCCGGTGTTACCCCACGCCGGTTGAGCAGCAGAATGGCCTTGCCACCCCGTTCGGCGACGCGGCCGAGCTCGGTCAGGAGGGGAGCAGAGAGCGGATAGCCACGCTCCCGGCGGAGATCGACGATTCGGACCCGGGGCATTGGCGCCCCGATCCGGGCCGAGAGCACGACCCGTTCGAGCGTGGCCCAGCTCTCCGGCCGCGGAGTGGCGCTGCCGTACACCGCAACGGCACCTTCGAGGGCAGCGCGCTTCGCAGCAACGGTCCGGGCGTCGTAGCGAGGATCGGACTCCTGCTTGTACGAGGAGTCGTGCTCCTCGTCGACGATCACGAGGCCGAGGTCGCGGATCGGGGCGAAGATCGCCGAGCGCGCGCCGACTACGACCCTCGCCTCGCCACGGGCGACGCGATCCCGCTCGTCGCGCCGCTCGGCCTGCCCGAGTGCGGAGTGGAGGATCGCGACCGTGTCGCCGAAGCGCTGGCGGAACCGGCCGACGGTCTGGGGCGCGAGGGCGATCTCGGGCACGAGCACGATGGTGCCGAGACCTCGCGCGAGTGCCGCTTCGCACGCCTGGAGGTACACCTCGGTCTTGCCGCTGCCCGTCGGCCCGACGAGCAGGAGATGTGCACCCGTCTTCTCGTCGAGCCCTGCGACGACGCGCGCGATCGCGGTGCTCTGCTCCGGGGTGAGCTCCGCGGGGACAGGCTCGCCGGGAAGGGACTCGCGCTCGGCCGGTGAGGGACGCTCTCCGCGCGGGGCACGGCGAAGAGGCGCCACGAGCTCGAGCGCGCGCGCCGGCGTGGTGCCGTAGTAGTCGGCGATCCAGAGCGCCAGGTCGACGAGTGCCGGCGGGATCTCGTCGAGAACCTTCCCGACCGCCGCGAGCTTGATCCCGGGGGGCGGCTCGACGCCGACCTCGACGACGACGCCGCGCGTCGTGCTACGCCCGAGCCGCACCTGCACGATCGCACCCTTGGCGACCTCGTCCGGAACCTCGTAGGTGAAGAGACGCGCCACTGCGCGGGAGGAGACGAGGGGGTAGACAGAGGCAAGGAGCACAGTTCGAGCCTATCCCCACCAGGCCTCGCCGAATCCACCAAAGGCATGTAAGGTTCTCCTTACATGGA
>JANOUB010000348.1:0-2060 GCA_031416615.1 Thermoleophilia bacterium | reverse complement strand
CCGAACAGGCTCACGAGCACGGAGAGCGCAAGCAGGACATAGAGGATGTTGAGGACAGAGCTCAGCCCGGAGATCTGGTTGTCGATGAACTGCTTGCGCGTCTGCGCCTTCGCGTTCGGGAACGGCGCCAGGGTCCTCTTGACCGCCGCGAAGTTCGCGTCCGTGTCCCCACCTCTCGTCAGCAGGAACGAGTAGAGGTTCTTCGGCGACGGGTTCTCTGCGTCCCAGGCCTCCGCGGAGACGGTGACGACACCGAAAGGCGACCCGCCGGCCGGTGGGTCGAAGATGCCCTTGACGACGAAGGCGCGCGTCTTCCCGTTGACGAACGTGACGTCGACCGGCGATCCGACCTTCAGGTCGTGCTTGCCGGCGAAGTCCTTATCGACGAACGCACCTTCAAGCCCGAGCGTGGCGAAGACGGCGTTCGAACCCTCGACCCAATCGAGGTTGAGAACATCCTTCGCTCCAGGATCGACCGCGGTCGCGAACTCCGCCTTGCCGAAGACGAGCGCTTCTCCGGTACGGACGTTGCCGCTCGCGATGACTCCTGGCGCCTTCGCGGCAGCCGCAGCAGCGTCAATCGGGATCGGCGAGAAGTCGTTCTGCGCCGTGATCGCGTAGTCACCCCTGAAGATGTCGTTGACGGCACTCCGAAAGGACTGCGTGATGCCCGCGGCGAGCGTCGCGACGAGAGTCACGAGGGCCAGCCCGATCATCAGCGCGGCGGCCGTCGACGCGGTCCGCTGCGGATTGCGCCGCGCGTTGTCCCGCGCAAGGACGCCGGCGGCACCGCCGATGCGGGTCGCGGGCCACCCGAGAATGCCCGTCAGCCCCGGGATCAATGGCGCCGACAGCATCGCGACGCCGATGAAGATCAGCACCATTCCGAGGATCATGAAGAGGAGTACTTTGGTGGTGTCGAGGCCGGGGCCGAAGATCCCCAACAGCAACCCTGCGAAGCCGAGGATCGTGAGCAACCCGGCGACGGGAGTTCGGAAGCGTGCAAACCGTCCGGGCGGGACCGTCGCTCCCTCGCGCACCGCGGCGATCGGGGGCACTCGCGTCGCCTTGAAGGCCGGCAGGATGCTCGCGATCAGCGTCACGAGAATTCCGAGGAGCAGCGCAACGATGATCGTCCGCGTACTGAAGACGAGGCCGCTGTTCGGCAGCGTGAACCCGACCGCATCGAAGAGCTTGAAGAGACCGGTGGCGAGCGCGAGGCCGAGGAACAGACCGACGATCGATGCAATCGTGCCCATCACGAGCGCTTCGACGATCACCGACAGCCGCACCTGGCGGCGTGAAGCCCCGAGCGTCCGCAAGGTAGCGAGTTCGCGCGTCCGCTGGGCGATCGTGATCGAGAGGGAGTTGAAGATCACGAACGCGCCGACGAAGAGCGCGATCACGCCGAAGGCCAGCAGGAAGTAGCGGAGGAACGAGATGAACTCGTTCGTACCCTTGGCATCCTCGGTCGCCTGCGCCGCGCCTGTCCTCACCTGCGTGGCTGGTGGCAGGATCGCGCTGATCTGAGTAACGAGCTGGGTCGGCGAGACGCCGGGCTTACCCGAGACGCGGATCTGGTCGAGCTTCCCGACCTTCCGGAAGAGCGCCTGAGCCGTGGGGAGATCGAACCCCGCAAGCGTCGCGCCGCCGATCGTGTCGACGGAGCCGAACTTGACGAGGCCGGAGATCTTGAATTTCACGACCGGGCCCTCCGCCTGGACACCGATCTCCTGCCCGACATCGAGCTTCTTCTTGGAGGCGGTCGAGACGTCGATCACGACCTCGTCGGCACCGGGCCAGGCGCCCTGCGTCAGGGTGAGCGTGTTGAAGCCGGGCTTTGAGGGGTCGACGCTGAAGCCGAGGTTCGGCGCCCCGCCGAAAACGATCGCCTTCCCGTCCGAGCCGATCAGCTGCGCCTCTCCGGCGACGCCCCCGATCGCGTCGGCGACATCGGGGAGGGCAGCGACCTTCGGCTCGAGCGACGCGTCGAACGGCGGCGCCGTGCTGCCGGAGCCGTCAGAGATGTCGAATGCCGACTTCCCGGTGATCGTCGCGTC
>JANOUB010000347.1:0-3780 GCA_031416615.1 Thermoleophilia bacterium | reverse complement strand
ATGTCGGGTACGCCCCGGCGAACGACCCCTTCGTGATCACCGTCGGTGCGTCCGACATCAATGGAACGGCCTCGCGCAACGACGACTTCCCGGCACCGTGGTCGGCCTGGGGCCGCACGCAAGACGGGTTCTTCAAGCCCGAGATCGCGGCGCCCGGCCGGGTGATGATCGGTTCGACCCCGAGCGGCGCGAACCTGCTGACGCGGTTCCCGACCCGGATCACGGCCCCCGGCTACTACATGTGGATGTCCGGAACGTCGTTCGCGGCGCCCGTCGTCTCAGGCATCGCCAGCGCGATCATTGCTGCCAACCCGACGTGGACACCCGACCAGGTCAAGGGGGCGATCATGCAGACCGCGACGGTACCGGCGGGCTACAACTCGACCGGTGCGCTCGGGGTCGGCGCCGTCAACGGCTCTGCGGCGGTTGCGGCGCCGGGGACGGCAAACCCGAACGCCGGCCTCAACCAGTTCGTAACGACCGCCGGTGGTGTGGCGTCATTCAACGCGAGCAGCTGGTACGAAGCTGCGCAGTCGAACGCCTCGTGGAACTCGGCCTCCTGGTCGAGCGCCTCCTGGAGCTCGGCGTCCTGGTCGAGCGCCTCCTGGAGCTCGGCGTCCTGGTCGAGCGCCTCCTGGAGCTCCGCTTCCTGGGCCAACGCGTCGTGGGCGAACGCCTCCTGGGCGAACACCTCGAGCGTCGAGTAGCAGGATCGAGTCAGAGGGTCGGAAGCGGAGCCCATGCGGGCTCCGCTTCCGTTACTCCCACTCGATCGTGGCCGGCGGCTTCGAGGAGAGGTCGAGGGCGACGCGGTTCACGCCCGGTACCTCGTTGATGATCCGGTTCGAGATCGTCTCGAGCACGTCGTAGGGGATCCGAGCCCAATCGGCGGTCATGGCGTCCTCGGAGGTGACGGCCCGGATCACGACCGGGTACGCGTACGTTCGCTCGTCGCCCTGGACACCGACCGACTTGATCGCGGGCAGCACCGCAAAGCTCTGCCAGAGGTCACGGTAGAGGCCGGCGCGGCGGATCTCCTCCTGGAGAACCGCGTCGGCGGCACGGAGGATGTCAAGCCGCTCCTCGGTGACGTCGCCGATGATCCGGATCGCGAGGCCGGGCCCCGGGAACGGCTGCCGCCAGACAAGGCGCTCGGGCATCCCGAGCTCCTCGCCAACGCGGCGCACCTCGTCCTTGAACAGCAGTCGCAACGGCTCGACGAGCTCCATCCTCATGTCGGCCGGCAGCCCGCCGACGTTGTGGTGCGACTTGATCTTCGCCGCGACGCCGTCGTCGCCGCCCGACTCGATCACGTCCGAGTACAGGGTTCCCTGGACGAGGAAGCGCGCGTCGCCGAGCTTCCGCGCCTCCTCCTCGAAGACACGGATGAACTCCTCGCCCACGATCTTGCGCTTCGTCTCAGGGTCGGTCACGCCAGCGAGCCGGGAGAGGAAGCGCTCCTGCGCCTGCACGTGCACGAGCGGCACCTGGAAGTGGCCCCCGAAAGTCTCGACCACCTGTTCTGCCTCGTTCGCCCGCATCAGGCCGTGATCGACGAACACGCACGTGAGCTGGTCGCCGACCGCCTTGTAGACGAGCAGCGCCGCCACCGCCGAGTCGACGCCGCCGGAGAGGCCGCAGATGACCTGCTCCGAGCCGACCTGTGCCCGGATCCGCTCGACCTGCTCCTCGATCACCGCCGCCGGCGTCCAGCTCGGCGGCGCCCCGGCGACCTCGTAGAGGAAGTTCTTCAGGATCTGCTGCCCGTCCGGGGTGTGCACGACCTCCGGGTGGAACTGGACGCCGTAGAAGCCTCTGCTCTCATCCTCGAACGCGGCGATCGGCGTCGAAGGAGACGCGGCGGTGACGCGCGCCCCGGGCGGCGGCGCCGTCACCGAGTCGCGGTGGCTCATCCACACGACCTGCTCGGACGGCAGGTCGTGGAAGAGCGTCGAGTCACCGAGCACGGCATCGGCCTTGCCGTACTCCGAGACGTCGTTCGACTCGACGGTGCCGCCGAGGTCGCGCGCCATCAGCTGCATCCCGTAACAGATCCCGAGCGTCGGAATCCCGAGCTCGAACACCGCGGTGTCGAGCTGCGGTGCGTCCTCGGCATAGACCGACGCGGGGCCACCGGAGAGAATCAGCGCGAGTGGGTTCCGAGCGTGGATCTGGGCCGCTGTCAGGCGGTGGCTGACGAGCTCCGAGTAGACCCGCGCCTCCCGCACCCGCCGCGCGATCAGCTGGCTGTACTGGCCGCCGAAGTCGAGAACGAGCACAGGTCGATCCTCTGGCGCCGGCTGGGGCGCGGGAAACGGGAGGATCTGAGCCTTCTCAGCCACGCCGGTAGTTCGGGGCGTCTTTGCTGATCGTGACGTCGTGCGGGTGGCTCTCACGAAGGCCCGCGCCGGTCATCCTCACGAACTGGGCGCTCTTCATCTCCTCGACCGAGTGGGCGCCGCAATACCCCATAGCCTGCCGGAGACCGCCGATCAACTGGTAGACGATCGGGGCAAGCGGGCCCTTGTAGGGAACCCGGCCTTCGATGCCCTCAGGCACAAGTTTTTCGACGTCCTCGACATCGCCCTGGAAGTAGCGATCCTTGGAAAACGACCGTGCTTTCATGGCCCCAAGCGACCCCATTCCTCTGTACTCCTTGAATCGCTCGCCCTGGACGAGGAGCACATCACCAGGAGCCTCATCGGTGCCTGCGAACATCGATCCGATCATCACGACATCGGCACCCGCAGCGATCGCCTTGGCGAGATCGCCCGACGACGTGATTCCTCCGTCTGCGATCACTGGGACGTCGTGCTCCGCAGCGACCCGCGCGATGTCATACACGGCTGTGACCTGTGGAACGCCGACACCCGCCACGACGCGGGTGGTGCAGATCGAGGCTGGTCCGACACCGCCCTTGAGACAATCGGCGCCGGCTTCTATCAACGCCTCAGCGGCCTCGCCGGTGGCGATGTTTCCCGCAATCACCTCGATGTCGAGCGTGCTCTTGATCCGGCGCACAATCTCGAGAACCCCGCGCGAGTGACCGTGGGCCGTGTCGACGACGAGGGCATCGACGCCCGCTTCGACGAGCGCCGCAGCGCGTTCCATCGCGTCATTGCCGACGCCAACGGCGGCAGCGACCCGGAGCCGACCGTGGTCGTCCTTCGTCGCCAGCGGATAGCGCTCACGCTTCTGGATGTCCTTGACCGTGATCAGTCCGCGCAGGCGGCCATCCGCATCGATGATGGGAAGTTTCTCGATCTTGTGCTGCCCCAGGATGGCCTCGGCTTCGGCGAGCGTTGTCCCGACGGGTGCCGTGATCAGGTTCCGACCGGTCATGTACGCCGACACGGGTTGTTCGTGATCCGAACCGAAGCGCAGGTCGCGATTGGTGAGGATTCCGACGAGCACGTCCGAGTCGTCGACGATCGGAACGCCAGACACGCGATAGCGTGCCATCAGTTCCAACGCCTCGCCGACGACCGCACTCGGCGACAACGTGACAGGCTCGACGATCATCCCAGCTTCCGACCGCTTCACCTTGTCGACCTCCGCGACCTGGTCGGAGATCGAGAGATTTCGGTGGAGGACGCCGATACCACCCTCTCGCGCGAGCGCAATTGCCAGACGCGCCTCTGTCACCGTGTCCATCGCCGCGGAGACGATCGGGATCTCGAGCGCGATCAACGGAGTCAGCCGGGTTGCCGTGACTGCGTCGTTCGGCAGTACGGACGACGCAGCCGGAACGAGCAGCACGTCGTCGAAGGTCAGGCCTTC
>JANOUB010000346.1:0-3571 GCA_031416615.1 Thermoleophilia bacterium | reverse complement strand
CCCGATCCGCTGGCGCATGCCCTTCGAGAACGTGCCAACGCGTCTGTCGGCGAGCTCGCGACACTCGAGGATGCCCAGGGTTTCGTCGATCGCACGCGGGACGTCGACGACTCCCGACAGCTGCGCGAAGAACCGCAGGTTCTCGGCGGCGGTGAGGCTGTCGTAGAGACGGACGTTCTCCGGCAGGTAGCCGATGTTGCGCTGCACGTTGAGACGATCCGCGACAACGTCGAACCCGCAGACTCGCGCCGACCCGGAAGCGGGCTTGATCAGCGTCGTCAGAACGTGAATCGTCGTGGTCTTTCCCGCTCCGTTGTGACCGAGAAAGCCGAAGATCTCCCCTGCCCCGACCGTTAGATCGATCCCGTGGAGCACCTCGGTATCGCCATACCGATGAACCAGGCTCTCGATCTCGATGACCGGGTCGAGCAGCGGCTCCGGCGGTGTCTCCGGCGAGGTTGTCGAGGAGGAACTGGTGACATTGAGCTCATGATTGTTCATGGCTCTGATCATGAGGTGGGGCATCTGAGAGCCGCCTGAACGGACATCCGACGGGACCGGGCTTCCGTCCGAAGCGCCCGGGCACCGCTGCGGCCCGTATTGGCCGGACACCGCCGCTGCTACGTTCCGGGCATGACCAACCGGCCGCATCTCGTCGCCGACATGCAGGCGTCCGCTCCGCCCGTCGAGCTTGCTCTCTCGCGTGCCGGCGTCACCGGGGTGCAGAAGGCGATCCGGATTCGCCGCGGCAACGCCGAGACCGTGATGGCAGCCGAGATCGAGTGCACCGTCGACCTGGCGCGTGGGCAGAAGGGCGTTCACATGTCGCGCTTCCCGGAGGTGTTCGACGAGGCGATCGGCGACGTCGTGCTCGGCGAGGCCCGCATCGTAGAGGAGATCGCAGAGGTGATCGCGCGCCACATCGTCGAGCGGCAGAGCGCCGTGCGGGCCGAGGTACGGATCACCGCCCGCTGGCCGATGAGGCGCGTCACGCCGGTGACCGGCCTCCCGACCCAGGAGATGGTCTCCCTGATCGGGATCGCCGCGGCGACCGAGCACAGCGCCAGGCGCGTCGTCGGCGTCGAGGCGACCGGGATCAACGCGTGTCCATGCGCGCAGGGCCTCGTTGCAGGCCGGGCCGCCGAGCGGCTGGCCGAGGCAGGCTTCGAGCCCGGCGCCATCGAGCAGATCCTCCAGCTCGTGCCGGTCGCGACCCACAACCAACGCGGCCGTGGAACGCTGCTCGTCGGCACCACGAGCGAGATCGACGCCGAAACCCTGGTCGATCTCGTCGAGCGTTCGATGAGCGCGCCTGTGTTCGAGCTGCTGAAGCGCCCTGACGAGCTGTTCGTCGTCGAGCAGGCACACCTCCACCCACGGTTCGTGGAGGATTCCGTTCGTGTCGCCCTCAAGAGCCTTCTCGACGAGGTGCCGGGACTCGCGGACGACGATTTCGTGCTGTCTCGCCAGGTGAATCTCGAAACGATCCACGATCACGACGTGCTGGCCGAGCGGTGGGGCACGATCGCCGAGCTCCGCACCGAGATTCGCGGCGGCGACGCAGCGCGTCAAACGACGCTAGCCGACTGGCTCCAAGCTCCTTCCCCCGGATAGCTCCTTCCCCCTTCGACTCCGATACGACCTCGCGCCGAACATTTATCGGGGCGAAGGAGCGAAGCGCGACTCGGTGCCGTGGAGCAGCCGCTGGATGTTCTGCCGGTGCAGCACGATCACCGCCAGGCTCGCCGCGGTCGCAAAGATCACCGTCGGCCAGGGTTCCCCGAGCAGCAGGCAGAGAATTGGCAGCGCAACTGCAGTCGCCAGTGAGGCAAGTGAGGCGTACCGGGACAGCACGAAGGTCGCGAGCCACACGAGCAGACAGATACCCGCCGCCAGCGGGGCGAGCGCGAGCGTCACGCCGCCGGCCGTCGCGACCATCTTGCCGCCCTTCTTGAACCCGAGCCAGACGGGACAGGCGTGGCCAAGCATTGCGGCAGATCCGGCGAGGACACCGACCCATTCGCCGCCGATCTGGAGGCCGACGAGCGCCGGCACGAAGCCCTTGGCGACGTCGAGGAGAGCGACGGGCACCCCGAGCCACCGCCCGTAGGTGCGCCATACGTTCGAGGCGCCGATGTTGCCGCTCCCCTGCGTGCGAATGTCCTCGCCCCGCAGCAGTCGAACGACCACGACCCCGAACGGAATCGACCCGATCAGGTAGCCCCCGGCGACGATGAGAGCGTTCTCGAGCACCTACCGCTTCGCTTGAAACGCGGGGTTACGCGGCCGGGATGCCGTAGGTGGCGATCCAGCCGTTCACGACGCTCCAGTCGAGATTCGCGAAGAACGCATCGATGTATGCGCCGCGATCGGTCTGGAAGTCGAGGAAATAGGCGTGCTCGTAGACGTCGAGCGCAACGAGCGGGGTCGCGTTCCAGATCGGGTAGCTGTTCTGAGCATCTCCGATGTAGTTGAAGAGGCGCCGCTCGTCCCAGTCGTAGGCCGTCCACGCCCAGCCGCGGCCCGCCATCCCGGTCGCCTTCAGATCGTCTCGCCAGGCGTCGACCGAACCGAAGTCGCGCCTGACCAGACCGTCGATCGCCCCCGTCGGGTCGCCGCCCTCGCCGCCGAGATGCGCAAAATAGATTTCGTGGTTCTTGATCCCGCCGATCGCGAAGCTGAGTTCGACCTTGAGCGCGCGCAGTTCGGAGTAGACCTGGTTCGCTACCGACCGGTCGGTAGCCTCGAGCTTGGCGAGGATCTCGTTCCGCTTACCGACGTAGCCCTGATACAACCGGTAGTGCGCTTCGATCGAGGCGCGCGAGATTCCGTCGAGTTCGAGGAGAGCCGGCTTCAGCTCACGAGGCTTGATCTCGGTGTACGTGGACATGTGAATAGAACCTCCAGCTCGACAAGATGGCCCGCAGCATATCCTGGGAATGGAATCGGACGAAGGAGAAGGAATGGCGTATCAACTGCCCGAACTGCCCTACGCGCTCGACGCGCTCGAGCCGCACATCGACGCGAAGACGATGGAGATCCACCACGGCAAGCACCACGCCGCGTACGTCACGAATCTCAATGCCGCGCTCGACGGCACCGAGTGGATGGACCGCCCGATCGACGCAGTACTCTCGAACCTCGAGATCCTGCCCGCCGACAAGCAGGCGGCCGTCAGGAACAACGGCGGCGGCCATGCCAACCACGCACTGTTCTGGGCGTCGCTCTCCCCGGACGGCGGCGGCGAGCCGACGGGCGCGCTCGGCGAAGCCGTGCAGGCCACGTTCGGCGCCTTCGACGTGCTCAGGCAGCAGATGATCGACGCCGGCATCAAACGGTTCGGCTCCGGGTGGTCGTGGCTCGTTTGGGACGGCACGGGCCTCGCCGTGCTGTCGACCCCGAACCAGGACTCACCCGTGACGGACGGGAAGACCCCGCTCTTCGGGATCGACGTGTGGGAGCATGCCTACTACCTCAAGTACCAGAATCGGCGCCCCGAGTACCTCGAGGCGATCTGGAACGTCGTCGACTGGAACGCGATCGGCGCCCGCTTCGAGGCGGCGCGCGGCTA
>JANOUB010000345.1:0-1809 GCA_031416615.1 Thermoleophilia bacterium | reverse complement strand
CCGGATCAGTAAAACATTATATGCAGAATTAACAGATGATAAAGGAAAAGTACTCGAACAAAAAATTGCACCTGTTATAATGTCCGGTGCAGCTGCTGCTTTCGACCTGCCGGCAAATTTTACAGGTTCGGTTGTGTATGTCAGGGCCTATACGAAATGGATGCTGAATTTTGATTCATCTTTTATTTTTACAAAAGCAATTCCGGTAGCGACATTAAAAAAATCTACGCCCGTGGCGGTTACTTCGGATTTATCGCTGCATATTTTTCCTGAAGGAGGAGACCTTATCCAGGGGGTTAATACCCGGATAGCTTTTAAAGTAACTGATAAAACCGGTATGCCGGCTGATATTTCGGGTGAAATACTGGATAGTAAGGGTACTAAATTAATTTCATTAATCTTCCTGTTCGCTCTCCTGCAGAAGCAGTTCGTCTGAGGGCGACGCCGACCTGGACACGGGCCGAGCGCCTCGAGCGGCTCTCGACGGAGCCCTTCGACCTCCTCGTGATCGGCGGCGGCGCCCTGGGGGCGTCGACGGCGTGGGCAGCCTCGCGGGCGGGCGCGCGGGTGGCGCTCGTCGACGGAGGGGACGCGGCGGGTGCAACCTCGAGTGCATCCTCGAAACTTGTCCACGGCGGGCTGCGCTACCTCGGCCTAGGAGACGTCAGGCTCGTCCGCGAGGCCCACCGGGAGCGACGCTGGAATGCGCGCGTCGTGGCCCCGCATCTCGTGCGCCCACTGCAGTTCATCCTGCCCGTGGGGGCAGGCACGCCGTACCGCCCGGCGCAACTGCGCGCGGGCGTGTTCGTCTACGCCGCACTGTCGGGGTTCAGAGATGGTCGCGCCGGTCGCCTCGCGCCCGCTGAGGCGTTCGCGCTCGCCCCGGGCCTCCGCCGGGACGCCGAGCGCACGTTCGTCGCGTACCACGACCATCAAACCGATGACGCGCGCCTCGTGCTCGCGGCGCTGCGCACGGCGGAGGTCCTCGGAGCGGTCTGGCTGAACTACGCGCGCGTCGAGAGCCTCAGGATCACAGGAGGCGCCGTCAGCGGTGCCGAGATCACCGACGTCGTCTCCGGGGCGCAGGTCGTCGTCTCGGCGAGGACGGTGGTCAACGCCACGGGTCCCTGGGTCGACCACGTCCGCCGCCTCGAGGATCCACGGGCGGGCACGAGCGTACGGCTGTCGAAGGGAGCTCATCTGGTGCTCGAGAGCAGCGAGCCCTGGCACGCCGCCGTGACTTCGCCACTACCCGAGGGGCGGGTGTCGTTCGCGATCCCGTGGCACGGCATACTCCTGCTGGGCACGACCGACGAGCCATTCGACGGAGATCCGGCGGCAGTGCGGCCGACCGATGCCGATCAGGCCCAGATCCTCCGTGAGGCGGCGAACTCCCTCGCACCGGACGTCGTGAGCCCGACACTCGTCCGAGCCGCCTTCGCCGGGCTGCGCGTACTCCCGCTGGGCGACACGTCGACCGCGGGAACGCGACGCGAGACCGTCGTTAGCGTCGGCAGGGCCGGGATGATCAGCGTCGCAGGAGGCAAGCTCACGACGTGGCGGCGCATCGGCATCGATGTAGCAGCCCGGGCGCTCACATCGATCCACCACCCGCAGCCGGACACGCGCCCGGCGCCGCTCGTCGGGGCGGCCGACCCGCACACCGTGGCGGCGGCGCTCGAGCGCCGCTACCCGGAGCTGCCGCCGGCCAGCGCAGCCCATCTCGCGGGGCTCTACGGCGCCCTCGCAGAAGATGTGCTCGAGCCCGCACGGAGCGCACCGGAACTCTACGAGCCGATCGTGCCCGGT
>JANOUB010000344.1:0-12224 GCA_031416615.1 Thermoleophilia bacterium | reverse complement strand
GCCGATGTCGTCGTCTGCGTCGGCGCGTCGCACGCCTTCGGTGGGACGGACGACGCCTTTCACTGGCTGCGGCAGAGCGTGACGCCCGGAGGCCGCGTCCTCTACGGCAACGCGTTCTGGGCGGCCGAGCCGTCGGCGGCGACGCTCGAGGTGGTCGGCGAGCTGCCCCGGCTCGACGAGTTCCGCGCGGCCGCGCACGCCGCCGGGTTCCGGATCGAGCGCGACGAGGTGTCGACGCTTGCCGAGTGGGACGCCTTCGAGACCGGCTGGCGTGCCGGCCTCGAGGCATCGGCAGACCCGGATGCCGTCGCGTTCGCGCAAGAACGCCGGCGGCAGTACGAGGACGGCTACCGCAGCGCGATCGGCTTCAGCTGGCTCGTGCTGGCACCCGAGTAGGCTTTCCCGCCCAAAGGATGTCGTGGGTGCCTACGCGATGCCAGACGATGTGCGGTTGCTCACGTCGAGCGTTCCGCGTTGTCCACGCGGGCGCCTCGCGGGAGTTCGTCGGACGGAGGGAGAAGACGGCGGGACGGCATGCGCCCGTCCCCTACAACGGCTCGACCGGCAACTTCGCGGCAACCACCTTGCGGCCGTCGCGTTCGTAGGCCACGTCGACAGAGTCGTTCTGCTTGTAGGAGCCGGCGATGCCGAGCGCGATCGAGGCCCAGCGCATCAGCCCGAGCTTGCCCTCCTCCTTCATCGGCCGCTCGAACACGAGGGCGCTGTCTCTGACCACATAGTCCGTCCCCTCGCGCTGGAGCACGCCGTTGACGAAAACCTCGAACGGCCTCGTCACGTCGGACGGGAGCTGAACGCGGGTTCGTCGTGGAGCCGTCTCGCACACCAAGCCCCTAGAATGACATCTCGTGCACGCCGACAACGCAATCCCTGTCCGCGACGCCCTCGCGGAACGAGCACGCTCAACCCGGAGCGCTCAGTGAGCACCGGCGCTCCGCCCGTCACTTCGTGGCACCGCGGTCGCGTCGCAGGCTGGCTGGTCTCTCTTGATCACAAGCGGATCGGCGCGCTCTACCTCGGAGTGGCCGGCGTCTTCTTCGTGATCGCCGGGGTCCTGACGCTGCTGATGCGACTGCAGGTCACGCGGCCGGACGCGACGATCCTCGGGAACGGGACGTATCAGGGAGTGCTGACGATGCACGGGACGCTGCTCGTCTTCTTCGTCCTCGTCCCGGTCGTGACGGGCCTTGCGACCTACCTCGTGCCGTTGATGATCGGAGCCACCCGCACAGCAAAGCCCGAGATCGCCGCGGCCGCCCTCTGGCTCTTCGTCTTCGCCGGTGCGGCCGTCGTGCTCTCCGCGTTCGCGGGCGGTGGCTCGTCCCAGGCCGGGTGGACAGGGTTCCCACCGCTCGCGCTCGTGCAGAAGGGCAACGGAGTCGACCTCTGGCTGATCGGCTTGCTGCTTCTCGCAATCTCGTTGCTCGGCTCGGCCGCGAATCTCGTCGCCACGATCCGGTCGTTGCGCACCGATGGGATGGAGTGGTCGAGCACGCCGTTGTTCGCGTGGGCGGTCTACGTCTGGTCGTGGCTCACGATCGCGCTCGTCCCCATCGCAGCGGTCGGACTCACCCTCGTCCTGCTCGAGCGACAGTTCTCCGGTTCGTTCGACTTCTTCCTCGACGGAGACACGGTGGAGCCGAAACTCATCTGGCTGTTCGGCCAGTCGTTCGCGTACGTCGCGCTCGTGCCGGTGCTCGGGATCGTGGCCGAGATCGTGACCGTCTTCTCGGGCCGGGTGATCGCGACCGCCCGGATGCTCGCGCAGTCGCTCGTCGCGCTCGGCGGGCTCATGATCCTGGTGGTGATCTACCACGCCTACTCGACCGGGGTCGGCAAGAAGCCGAGCCTGCTGCTGCTCCTCCTCGCGGTCATCGCGACCGCGCCCTTCGTCGTCGCGATCTGGCTCCTCGGGTCGAGCCTGTGGCGGGCGCGCTCACAGCTGCGCCGGACGGCACCTCTGCTCTTCGCTGGAGGCGCCCTCGTCCTGTTCGGGGTCGGCATCCTCTCGGCGCTCGTCCTCGTTGTGTTCGGCAACGATCGCGGCCTCCGCGGCACGGCCTTCGGCGTCGCGCACGCGCACTACCTCCTCTGGGGCCCGGCGCTCCTTGCGTTACTCGGCGGCCTCGTCTACTGGTGGCCCAAGATCTTCGGCCGGCTGCTCGGCACCCGGCTCACGGCGAGCGCTGCTGTACTGCTCTTCATCGGCTTCAACATCACGTTCTTCGTGCAGTTCCTGCTCGGCGACCAGGGGCAGGCCCGCGGCGCCCCCACGTTCACCGAACACGGAAGCACAGCGGCGTACAACATGATCTCGACGATCGGGGCGTTCACCACCGCCGCCGGCGTGCTGCTCTTCGTGATCGCGGTCGCGCGGGCAAAGGACGGCACGCGGGCCGGCAACGACCCGTGGCTCGCCGATACGCTCGAGTGGTATACGACCTCCCCGCCGCCGGCGCACAACTTCGACTCGGTGCCGCAGGTCACGAGTGCCAGGCCGCTGCACGACCTGCGCCAGAGGTTGAAGGAGCGCAATGCGCTCTAACACGAGACCCGGGGACGTGACGGCGCCGGCCGTCGCACCGGGCCCGCTCCTGCGCCTGGCGATCGCCGCTGCGGCAGCCGCGACGGCCGTCGTCGTCGTCAGCGCGTCACTCGAGTCCGGCCGCGGGCACTGGGGAGCGGCGCTCGTTGCCCTCCCGATACTCGTGGCGGCAGTGGTCCTCGCCAGGATTGCGTACCCGCGCCTCCTCGTCGCGACCGCGACCGCGCTCGGGCTGATGCTCGTCGCGATCGCGACCGGTGGCCTCGTGGCACTCGTCGGCGACGCACGCTGGGCGGTCGCACTGCACGTTGCCGCCGCGGGTGCGTCGCTCGCAGCGTCTCTCACCGCGCTCGTCAGGTCATCCCGCGGCGAGCCCGTCGCGTTCGGACCGCCGCGGGACTACATCACACTGACGAAGCCGCGGATCATGTCGCTGCTGCTCCTGACGGGCGCTGCCGGGATGTTCGTCGGTGCGGTTGGCTGGCCGGACGGTTGGATATTTCTCGCGATGATGCTCGGGCTCGCCCTCGCCTGCGGTGGCTCGAGCGCGCTCAACCACGTGATGGACGCGGATATCGACCGGCTGATGGGAGAGCGCACCGCAGCGCGCCCTGTCGCATCGGGCCGGGTCGCTGCCCCGCGCGCGCTCGAGTTCGGCGTCGTGTTGATGGCGCTTTCGTTCTCTCTGTTGGCCACGACCGTCAACGTGCTGACCGCCGTGCTGGCACTCGTCGGCGGCCTCTTCTACGTCGTCGTCTACACGGGCTACCTGAAGCGCTCGACCGACCAGAACATCGTCATCGGCGGTGCCGCCGGCGCGGTGCCGCCGCTCGTCGGCTTCGCAGCGGCAACCGGCAATCTCACCCTGCCCGCGCTCTGGCTGTTCCTGATCGTCTTCCTCTGGACTCCCCCGCATTTCTGGGCCCTCGCACTGATGATCAAGGAGCACTACGCGGCGGCGAATGTACCCATGCTCCCGGGCACGCGGGGTGACCGCGAGACGACCAGGCAGATCCTGCTCTACTCGGTCGTGCTCGTGGCCTTCACGGTCGCGGTCGGCTGGTGGCTCGGGCCGGTCTATACGGTCGCCGCCGTCCTCCTCGGTTCCTACTTCCTCCTGCTCGCCTGGCAGCTCCGCCGCGACACCTCACGACGCCGTGCCGTCGTGCTGTTCCACTACTCGCTCGCCTATCTGGCGTTGCTTTTCGTGGCGGCAGCGGTCGATCCCCTCCTCGTCTGACTGCAACTCCCGAAGCGGCGGTCGTCGAGCACGGGGTATCCCCCGATGGAGGGAGGGCGTGGTCGTCGAGGATGCCGACATACGGCCTATGCGATATGTCCGCCTCGCCCTCCTCGCCGCGTGCGCTGCCACGCTGCTCTCCGGTTCCGCCCTGGCACAGGGCGAGAAGTCTCTCTCGGCCCCTCAGGGCCTGAACCCCTTCCTGCTCCGCGCCAACGAGGCCCCGGCGCGCGAGTTCTCCCGCACGCCGTCCTTCTCGTGGAGCCCCGTACGTGGGGCTGTCCGCTACGAGTTCCAGCTCGCCAAAAACGTCTCGTTCAACGAGAGCAGCATCTTCTGGGTCACCGGCTCCGTCCGTGGCCCCGCGACCGCGATCCCGCTTTCACTGCCCTGGATGACCGGCAAGCCGTTCGCCGCGTACGCACGGGTGCGTGCCGTGAACGGCTCGAGCCAGGTCTCGCCGTGGAGCACGCCGTACGGCTTCAATCTGCGCTGGAAAGACGTGCCGACGCAACTGCCCGAGTATCCGGGTCTCTCGCGGTGGTCTCCCGTCGAGGGGGCAACCGGGTATGAGGTCTGGTTCACGAACATCGCCGGCTTCGAGAAGCACGTGACGATGCGGACGAACTCGGTCGACCATCGCGAGGCGTACGCGTTCCACGACTCGCCGGCCTGGACGTCGACGGTGAAGTGGCGCGTGCGGGCGATCCGCAACGGCGAGGGCGTCGTGCACCTGAACGGGCTTCCCGCGGTGTACTACGGGCCGTGGAGCCCCGAGTACGTCTCGAACAACGCGCCGCAGTCGGGCGCTCTGCGGGTGGTCGCCGCCGTCACGAATGGCGCCGTCAGCAAGTCCGGTGATGCGCGCGACCACGAACTGACGCCCGCCTTCGCGTTCAGCGGCCGGGAGGCCCTGAACACCTTCGGCAGCACCTTTGGCCTGTACCGGGTGTACGTGGCCAGCGACAGCGACTGCGTCAACGTCATCTTCAAGGGCGCGATCGTGGGGTCCCCTGCCTATGCGCCGCGCACGAGCGGGCCGCTCAAGCTTCCGATCGACCCGAAAGAGGAACTCGCGAAGGCGATGGTCACTGTACTCGAGGACGGAGCCGAGTCGAACACGTTCATGGCTGGCGTCACGCCGGTCGAGACGACCGAGCAGGCGGTGGCCGATACCGAGACGGCAGCCCCGAAGTCCGGCTCAACCACGGGAGCCGCCCCGGCTGGCAGTAGCGGCTCGAAGGCCACCGCTCCGGTGACGCCGAAGGCCGTCGACCTGCCGGAGAGCGGCTGGCCGAGCGGACGCTTCTACTGGACAGTCGTGCCGGTGAGGCTCGTACTCGTGGGCGACGCCAAGAGCCCGAAGATCGAGTACCACGAGACAAAGCCGGCGCAGGATCAGTGCCAGGCCGGGAACATGATCGAGTTCGGCAAGGACTCCTCGCCCGTCGTCGCCGGCCAGGGCACCGCGTACGCCTCGGGTATGTCGCCAGCAGGCCGCCTGGTCGCCGCCGCCGGTCAGAAGAATGTCTTCTATGGCCGGCCCCTCGTCGCCTGGCAGCCGGTGCAGGGTGCCGCCGGCTACGAGATCCAGTGGTCGCACAACCGTGATCGCTGGCGCACGCTTGGCTCACTCGAGACGGACGGCACCGCCGTGACGCTGCCGCTGAAGCCGGGCGAGTGGTGGTACCGGGTGCGTGCGCGCAACCCGTACCTGCCGGGTCATGTGAAGCGGATGGCCTGGTCGACACCACTGTCGATCACGGTCGCGAAGCCGAAGTTCCGGCTCGTCGCATCCTCCAAGTAGGCCGTCGAATAGTAGGGTCGGGGCTCGGATGAGCCCCGACCTTGCACTAGCCCTCTCGCTCGCCGACGCGGCCGACGCGATCTCACTCGGCCGTTTCCGCGCCGCCGACCTCCAGGTCGAGACGAAGCCCGACCTGACCCCGGTGACCGAGGCCGACCGGGCGGTCGAGACGATGATCCGGGAGCGGCTCGCGATCGAGCGCCCGGATGACGGCCTGCTCGGCGAGGAGTTCGGCGCCTTCGGCGGCGGCAGCCGCAGGTGGATCGTCGATCCGATCGACGGCACAAGGAACTACTCGCGCGGGATCCCGGTCTGGGCGACGCTGATCGCGCTCGAGGAGGACGGCGAGCTCCGCCTCGGCGTCGTCTCGGCGCCCGCCCTTCATCGCCGCTGGCACGCCGAGCGCGGTGGCGGTGCCTGGGTGAACGACGACCGTGTCCGCGTCTCCGCGGTGCGGCAGATCGAGGACGCTGTGCTGTCGTTCGCGCTCGAGCAGCCGATCCCGGCGCTGGCTGGGTACGCGTGGCACGCGCGCGGCTACGGCGACTTCTGGGCGCACATGCTGGTCGCAGAGGGCGCCGTCGACGCCGCCGTCGACGCGGTCGGGGTCAAGGTCTGGGATCTTGCGGCGATCCAGCCGATCGTCGAGGAGGCAGGCGGACGCTTCACCGACGCGGCCGGCGTGGCGCGGGCCGACGGGGGAACGGCGATCTCCTCCAACGGGCACCTGCACGACGAGTTGCTCAGAGCCGTCACCCCTCAGCGATGACATCCACGGCCTCCGAACGGCTGCCTGGGCCGACAGCGACCGCGCCGACCATCGCCCCTGCGCAACGCTGGCTCGCATGCCGCGAGCGGTGATCAGAGGAAGCGCAACCGCTCGCCCAGAAAGTACTCCTCGACGGCACCCAGGTGGTTGTCGAGCGACGCCATGATCCGGGCTCGACGCCGACTCTTCAGCGCCGCCATCGTCTCCTGCTGGTTGACGACCGCGCGCTCGCGATCGACCCGCCCGACGGGGTACTCGGCCCGGATGACGGAGATTCGGTTGAACGTCTCGCGCTGGAACTCGGCAATCACAGAGTTCTTCGAGAGCTCACCGATCGCGACGTGGAAACGCGCATCGAGCTCGAAGAACTCCTCCGGCGCGACGAGGTGGTCCTCGAGAAGCGTGACGAGCCGCTCGAGCCCCACGAGTTCCTCAACGGATGCCCGCTTGGCCGCGAGGAGCGCCGCCGCAGGCTCGACGGATCGACGCGCCTCGAGAAGCGATCGAAGACTGTCGCGCGATTCTGTGCGAAGGGCCGCGAGCACGGCCGGGAGATTTGCAACGGACTGAATAACCGCACCCCCCCCGACCCCGCGCCGTACCGACACGACATCGGCGCGCCTCAGGCTCGCGATGGCCTCCCGAATGACCGTCCGGCTCACCCCCAGCTTCTGGGCGAGGTCTCGTTCGGCCGGAAGAATATCCCCCGCCTGATAGAGCCCCCCGCGAATGGCATCCGCGAGAACTGCCACGACCTCGTCGGATGCCGTCTTCAGCCGAATCGGCCGAAACTGGCTCAGGTGACGATCAGTAGGCTGCGCCGCTGCGCCATACTGCTGCTTCGGCCCATCGACCCGGTCGTCGACGGGTGTCGCACGGCGCTTGTCGACCTTTTCTGCCATCGCTTTCTCCCATCGCCGGATCCGTCATCGGGCGGGTGGCAGCACGTGCCGCTCAGGTCCGAAGGTGCCTGATTGGCTGCGCTCACTGGCATGCCTTGCGCCCGGCCTACAAAGGTATATAGTCCCAACCTATCTACCAGATACTAGGGCCTACCAGATACTAGGGCGTAATACCAACACACGCACGTCGCACCCTGCCTCGAGAATCTGGTGTTGCGCGAGCCCGCCGGAGGGTTGACCCACCTGCCCATGATGACCACAACAACAGACAGGAACAGCAAGAAACCCCTCGGGTCTGTTGTCGCGAGCCTCGACGAGCTCGCGGAGATCGGGCGCGATCTCGACGGAGGCGTGACCCGCGTTGCCTGGTCTCCGGAACTCTTCGAGGCGTACGCCTGGGTTCGTGATCGGCTCCTCGCGCTCGGGCTCTCGGTCGAGATCGACGCCGCCGGCAACCTGCTCGCACGCTGGGAGGTTGGCAGCGGCCTCCCCGTTCTCGTCGGGTCGCACCTCGACACCGTTCCCGCTGGCGGGCGCTTCGACGGCGTGCTCGGCGTCGTCGCGGCAGTCCATGCGGTCGAACTCCTCGAGAGTGAAGGGTTCGAACCCGATCGGCCCCTCTGGATCGCGGCCTTCATGGATGAGGAAGGCACGCGTTTCAACACGGCCCTCTTCGGCAGCCGAGCATTCGCGGGCGGGGATCTCCGTGAGCTCGGCGACCGCGTGGATGCCTCCGGGACAACGCTGCGCGAAGCTATGACCGCCGCTGGGTTCGATCTCGAACGCGCCGGCGACGCACGTCAGGTCGACCAGATAGGCGCATATCTGGAACTGCATATCGAGCAGGGCCGCGTCCTCGAGGCTGAGAGCCGCGACATCGGCGTCGTGACCTCGATCGTCGGTCTGCGCGGCTACCGCGTGCGGCTCCATGGAGAAGCGAACCATGCCGGCACAACGCCGATGCAGCTGCGCCGCGACGCGTTCGTCGGTGCCGCCCGGATCGCCCTCGAGCTGCGCGATCACGCGCGGGCGAGGAAGGACGTGACGACGAACGTCGGCAAGATAGCCGTCACACCCGGGGGTGCGAACGTCGTGCCAGGGCTCGCCGACTTCACAATCGACGCTCGCGCCGCGACGCCTGAGAGCATCGCGGACGTCGAGCGTCTCGTGAGGGAGACTGTGGCCCGCGTGGCGATGGAGGAGGGTCTGGAGTTCGATCTGCAGCAGACGTTCTCGCTCGAGCCCCTCGAGCTCGACCCGCGGCTCGTCGACACTGTCGAGCGCGCGGCGATCAGCGAAGGCGCCAGCACGATGCGGATGTCGAGTGGCGCGGGACATGACGCGATGGTCGTGGGACGACACGTGCCGGCCGCGATGTTCTTCGTCCCGAGCAGAGGTGGTATCAGTCATTCCCCGGACGAGTTCAGTGACCCGTCCCACGTCGAGCTCGGGATGCGCGTCCTTGTGGCAGCGCTCCGTGACCTCCTGCGAGCGGAGTAGGTGACGTATGCGCGTTGTCGGTGTTGACATTGGTGGAACGTTTACGGACTTCATGCTGTACGACACGGAATCCGGTGCTGTCCACGTCCACAAGGTGCCCTCCACGCCCGCCGAACCGGAGCTCGCGATGGTTGTGGGCCTTGGCGAGCTCTGCGCCCAAGTGGGTCTTACAGCGGCCGATGTGACCGGAGTCTTCCACGGCACGACGGTGGCAACGAACGCCATCCTCGAGCACGACGGCGCGGTCGCCGGGATGATCACGACCCGCGGCTTCCGCGACATCGTCCACATCGGCCGCCACCAGCGGCCGCTCCATTACTCGGTGATGCAAGACATCCCGTGGCAGACGCGGCCGTTCGTGCGACGCCGCCACCGAAAGGTCGTCAGCGAGCGGATCATCCCCCCAACCGGGGAGGTGCTGGTGCCGCTCGCCGAGGACGAGGTGCGGACAGCGGCACGGGAACTGCGCGCGGACGGCGTCGAGGCGGTCGCGGTCTGCTTTCTCTTCTCCTACCTCAATCCGGATCACGAGCGCCGCGCCGCCGCGATCGTGAGGGAGGAGATGCCAGATGCGTTCGTGACCACGAGCGCCGACATCTTCCCGCAGTTCCGCGAGTTCGAGCGCTTCACGACCGCAACCATGAGCGCCTTCGTCGGCCCCAAGACCGGCACGTACCTCCACCGGCTGGGGACGGCACTCGAGGCCGAGGGCGTAGCGGGCGAACTGCACGTGATGATGTCGAGCGGAGGCGTTGCGAGCGTACGCACCGCGGCCGAACGGCCCGTCACACTTCTCCTTTCGGGCCCTGCTGCTGGGATCCTCGGCGGCCAGTGGGCGGCCGCACTCGCCGGACGGCGGAGGCTGATCACCTTCGATATGGGCGGCACGTCGGCCGACATCGGCATCGTTACCGAGGACGGTGTCAGCGAGGCTTCGGCCCGTGACACCTGGGTCGCCGGCTATCCACTGCTCGTGCCGATGCTCGACGTGCATACGATCGGTGCTGGCGGCGGCTCCATCGCCTACGTCGATGAGGGCGGCGCCTTCCGCGTCGGCCCACGGAGCGCCCGCGCGACCCCAGGGCCTGCCTGCTACGGCCACGGCGGCCAGGAGCCGACGATCAGCGACGCGCACGTCGTGCTCGGCCGCATCGATCCCGAGCGCTTCCTCGGAGGCCGGATGAAGCTCGACCGCGAGGCCGCAGTTACCGTCGTCACGAAGCTCTCCGAGCGACTCGGCCTCGGCCTCCTCGAGACAGCAGAAGGCATTCTCACGATTGCCAACTCGAACATGGCGCGCGCAATCCGCTCGCGCACGATCGAGAAGGGCCACGACCCCAGAGAGTTCGCGCTCGTCGCCTTTGGCGGGGCCGGCCCGTTGCACGCCGCCGACGTCGCCGACCTGCTCGAGATTCCCGAGGTGCTCGTGCCACCGTACCCGGGCATCACCTCAGCGGGCGGCCTACTGACGAGCGACCTCAAGTACGACCAGATGCGAACCGTCTTCCAGCTGCAAGGAAGCGTCGACGCCGACCGGTTGAACCGCGAGCTCGACGAGCTCGCCACGGAGCTCCGCGGCTGGCTGGAGCTCGACGGCGTGTCAGGCCCCGACATCGAGGTGACCCGCGCGCTCGACTGTCGCTACGTCGGCCAGGGCTACGAGCTCCGCGTGACGCTGCAAGAGGGCCCGTTCTCCGAGGCTGCGCTGGAGCAGTTCCACGTCTTGCACGAGCGCGAGTACGGGAGCTCCTACGGCGACCCGATCGAGATTGTCAACGCCCGCGTCACCGCGGTCGGCCGCAGGCCAAGCCTCGCTTCCGTCCCCGTGACGAGCGGCCGGCTCGACGCCGCCCTCGTGGGGTCGAGCGAGGGCGTCTTCCGCGTCGGCGGCACCTTGCAAGCTCTCGCGACCCGCTTCTACGACCGCGGCCAGCTGCCGCTCGACGAGTCGTTCACGGGGCCCGCAGTCATCTTCCACCCCGATACGACGACCATCGTCCCGCCCGGCTGGAACGCGCAGGCCGACGCGTCCGGCAACCTGATCCTGACGAAGGTGAGTGCCTCATGAGCGCTTTGCAGCCAAGAGTCGACCCGGTCACCGCGGCCGTCATCGCCGGCGCGCTCGACTCGATCGCAGTCGAGATGGGCCACAAGCTCGCCCGCATGGCCTACTCCTCGATCATCCGCGAATCAGAAGACTTCGGCTGCGTCCTCTGCGACGGACAGGGGCGCCAGCTGTGCGAGTCGGCGCAGTCGACGCCATTGCAGTCGGGGCCGATTCCGGGCTACATCGCCGGCATCAATCGACGCTTCGGCGAGCTCGGGCACGAATGGAAACCGGGCGACGTCGTCATCCACAACCACTCCTACTACGGTGCCTCGCACCAGCCCGATGTCGGCTTCGTCGTGCCCGTCTTCTTCGACGGCGAGCTTGTCGGCTTCTCGGCGACGACTGCGCACCACCTCGACCTCGGCGCCCTGACGCCTGGTAGCTGCGGCATCGTTGACGCGACTGACGCCTACGCCGAGGGCCTGCAGTTCAACGCGATCAAGATCGAGGAGGAGGGCCGCAAGAACGAGTTCATCTGGCAGATCCTTCGCGACAACTGCCGCGCGCCACAGCTTGTCGTCGGCGACATGGAGGCCCAGGTGGTCGCGTGCAAGATCGGCGCCGGCCGCTTCATCGAGTTGATCGAACGGTACGGCCTGGAGACGGTCAAGAACGCCAGCGAGGACCTGATGGACTATTCAGACCGAATGCTGCGACGCGAGATCGAGCAGCTGCCGGACGGCACCTACACGGCGGAGGGGATACTCGACGGCTTCGTGGAGCACCCCGATCCGGCGTACAAGAACCTGAAGGTGAAGGTCGCCGTCACGGTCGCGGGATCCGAGATCACCGTCGACCTGAACGGAACCGCGCCGCAGGTCGACTTGCCGATCAACATGCCGTTCGTGGGCACGGTCGACATTGCGATCTGGGTGACATTGCGCTCGATCCTTCTGGATGCCTGGACGCACGATCCGGTGCCGACGAACTCGGGGCTCTTCCGCTCGATCTCGATTGTGGCGCCCGAGGGCTGCATCGCGAACCCACGCTTCCCGGCGCCGACGATCGCCCGCTTCTGCAGCGGCAACATCATCGCCGACACGCTGATGCGCGCGCTCGCGCCGATCCTGCCCGATCGCGTCAGCGCCGGGGTCGGCAATCTCAAGGTGGGCGCGTACTCCGGCTTCCGCGACGGTCAGCACTGGGTCTACATGGACATCCAGGAGGGGAGCTACGGCGGGCGTTCCGGCAAGGACGGCCTGGACGCCGTCGACACGCTGTACGCGAACACGCGCAACAATCCGATCGAGGACATCGAGTCGCACTTCCCGTTGCGCGTGACGCAGTACGAGCTACTGGAGGACCGGGGTGGCCCGGGCCGGTGGCGGGGCGG
>JANOUB010000343.1:0-3797 GCA_031416615.1 Thermoleophilia bacterium | reverse complement strand
GATCGAGGTCATCGTCAGCCCCCCCTGCCCGGGCTAGGGCACAAGCTCGACCGACCACAACCACGAACGAGCCCACGCGCGGTCGACGCTACGCGGCGCTGTCACGCCGCTCCGCATCGCCCCTACGGCGAATCCGACACCTTCCTGGGTTTGGGCCGCTGGCGGCCCCTTCAGGATCACGCGAAGCGTGCAGAAATCAGAAGCTAGGGAGAGTCCGCGATATGCTCCTCCATCGCGGACTCTCCCTAGCCGCGGAGCTCGGCGTCGAAACGCTCGGCGAGGGCGGCGACAACGCGTTTCTGCACGATTGCCGCGTCGTCGTCCGACAGGGTTCGGTCGGCCACCTGGAACGACAGATGGATCGCGACCGACTTGCGGCCCTCTCCGACCTGGTCGCCGCGGTAGACGTCGAACACGCGCGCTTCACGCAGTTCCGGTGCGCCGGCCTCGAGCGTGACATCGACGAGAGCGGCCGCCTCGATCTCCTCCGCCACGACCACGGCGAGATCCTGGCGCAACGGCGGAAACGTGATCACGTCGTCGTAGAGGATCCGCTCGGGAATCGGCGCCGCGAGCTCGGCGAGATCGAGCTCGAACACACCCCACGTTCCCTCGAGCAGTGCCGGATGGAGCTCACCGAGCCAGCCCGCCGACGTCACCGCCGCCTTGCCCGGGTGGAGGAAGGGCAAGATCGTTCGGCCTGGTCGGAGCTCGAGGTGCAGCGCGTCGTAGACGACTTCGACGGCGCCCCGTGCTGCCTCGAAGCCTCCCGCCACGATCCCGCCGACGCGCCAGCGCTCCTCCGGTAGTCCGCCGCCGCTTGGCAGGTAGACGCGTGCGAGCTCGAAGAGCGCGATGTTGGTGTTGCCGGCGTCGACGTTCTCCCTGGCGGCCGCAATCAGCCCCTCGACGAGCGTCGTCCGGAGAATCGCCTGCTCGCCGCTCATCGGGTCCGGCAGCCTGATCGCAGCCGGGTCCGGATCGGCCGCGACGAGGCTCCACGTGTACGCCTCGCTGAAGCCCGCGCCCACCAACATGTCCTCGACAAGGCGTCGCAACCGCTGCTCTCGCGTCAAGTGGCCGGCGACCGCCCGTCGCAGCGGCATCGTGTGCGGCACGCGATCGAGCACGACCCGTGCGATCTCTTCCACCAGGTCGATCTCGCGCGTCACGTCGCGCGCGCGCCAGGTGGGAACGGTGACATTCCAGTCGTCACTGACGTCGAAGCCGAGCCGCTCCAGGATCGCTCGCTGCTCGGTGGGTGCAACCTCGAGGCCGACGACCCGGTCGGTACGTTCGGGTCGGAGCCGGACGACGGGTCGCTCGGGCAGGCCGCTGTGCACGTCGGCGCTACCGGCGAGCTCGGCGCCCGCCAGGTCGACGATGAGGCGGCTCGCAAGGATGGCCGCAGGCTCGGCGAGGTACGGATCGACGCCCTTCTCCCAGCGGTTCGATCCTTCGGTGCGGAGGCCGAGCCGCTCGGATGTCTGCAGGATCCCGATCGGCTCGAAGTTCGCGGCCTCGAGCAGCAGCTCGGTCGTCCCTGCATTCACCTCGCTCGCTGCGCCGCCCATGACCGCCGCGAGCGCAACGGGCTTCTCGCCGTCGGTGATCAGCAGATCGCGCGCGTCGACGCGGCGGATCGTCCCGTCGAGCGTCTGCACCTCCTCCCCAGACCGCGCGTGACGCACGGCTATCCGCCCGCCGGCGAGCGACGAGCGATCGAAGGCGTGCAGGGGGCTTCCGTAGACATGCATCACGTAGTTCGTGACGTCGACGACGTTCGAAATCGATCGCATTCCGGCCGCGTGGAGACGGGCGCGCAGCCACATCGGCGAGGGCCCCACCGTCACATTGGAGAGAACGCGACCGATGTAACGCGGGCAGGCCTCCGGGCTCTCGACGGTCACCTCGACCCACTGCGGATGGAGGATCGGCGGATCCTCGACCTCGACGGGCACGAGCTCCCCGTCGAAGAGTGTCGCGATCTCGCGGGCGAGCCCGACCATCGAGAGCAGGTCGACGCGGTTCCGGGTGGGCGTCACCTCTAGGACCTGGTCATGCAACCGCAACACGTCTGCGAGCGGCGTCCCGGGCTCGACCCCGTCGGGGAGCAGCATGATGCCCGCGTGATCGGAGCCTAGACCGATCTCGTCCTCCGCGAGGATCATCCCGCGGGACAGCTCGCCCCGGAGCGGCCGCTCAGCGAGCGGTGCGGGGAAGCCGGGGAGGAGCACGCCCGGGAGCCCGACGGCGACGGTGGCGCCAACCCCGAAGTTCCAGGCACCGCAGACGATCTGGCGCGGCTCTCCCTCCCCAACGTCGACCTGGCAGAGCTGGAGCTTGTCGGCGTTCGGGTGCTTGTCGGCCGAGAGCACCTTGCCGACGCGCAGGTACGACAGGTTAGCTCCGATGTCGGCGACTCCGATGTCGATCACGCGATCGACCTCGAGCGACGAAATGGCGAGACGGCGCGCGATCTCTTCCGCCGTCGCCTCGACGTCGACGTACTCGCGCAGCCAGGAAAGCGGCGCTCTCATTTCAGAATTGCCTCGAGAAGCGGAGGTCGTTGCGCCACAGCTCTCGCAGGTCGGGAAACTCGTGCCGCAGCATCGCGATCCGCTCGAGGCCCCAGCCGAAGGCGAAGCCGCTGTAGCGCTCGGGGTCGTAACCGACGAACTCGAACAGCTTCGGATCGACCATGCCAGCACCGCCGACCTCGATCCAGCCGGAATGGCGGCAGACGGCGCAGCCGGCACCGTCGCAGATGTGGCACGAGACGTACGCCTCAATGGACGGCTCGGTGAACGGGAAGTAGTGCGTCCGGAACTCGGTGCGCCGTTCCTCGCCGAACAACTTCCGCAGCAGAAAGTCGAGCGTGCCCTTCAGGTCGGCAAGCGTGATTCCCTCGTCCACGGCAAGACCCTCGACCTGGTGGAAGATCGCCGAGTGCGTTGCGTCCGCTGTCTCCCGGCGGTACGTCCGGCCAAGCGAGACGATGTAGACGGGCGGCTCACCCGCCTCCATCGTGCGGATCTGCGACGGAGACGTCTCCGTCCGGAGCACCGTCTCCGGATCGAGGAAGTAGCTCTGTAACGGAGATCGAGCCGGGTGGCCCGGATCGAAGTTCAGCGCGTCGAAGTTGTAGTGGGTCGTCTCGACCTCGCGGCCGTCGACGACGTTGTAGCCGAGCCCGAGAAAGACGTCCTCCACCTCGCGCCGGATCTGGGTGATCAGATGGAGTCGTCCGCGCGCGTACCCGCCTGCGGGAAGGGTCACGTCCACCCGTTCGGTCGTCAGCCGGGCATCGAGTTCCGCGCGGGCGAGTTCGGCTTCACGGCCGTCGATCGCCGTTTCGAGCCGCTCGCGTACCGAATTCAGGCGTCTCCCGGTCTCGCGGTCGCGCACCTCCCGCAGCGCCTGCTTGATCGCGCTCTTCCGCCCCAGGTACTCGATGCGCACGTCCTCGATCGCACGGGTCGAGGACGCCGCCGCGGCGGCCGCAAGTCCCTCACGCTCGAGTCCGTCGGCGTCCATGAGGGGTCGAGCGTACCAATGCGCTCGCCGAAGACGACCGCCATAGACTACTGGCGTGACCCTGTACAACTCGATCGCCGAGATCTACGACCCCTGGAGCGCGTCGGTGGTCGAAGATATCGCGTTCTACGTCGACGAGGCCAGGCGCTGCGATGGCCCGGTCGTCGAGCTCGCGGTTGGAACGGGGCGCATCGCGGTTCCGATCGCGCAGGCCGGGATTCCGGTCATCGGGGTTGACCTCTCGGACGGAATGCTGGCGG
>JANOUB010000342.1:0-1815 GCA_031416615.1 Thermoleophilia bacterium | reverse complement strand
CGATTTCAAGAACCGCAGTGGGCTCGGCGTCGAAGCGGTGGTCGACGGGCACGCAGTCGTCGTCGGCCGCCCCACGATGCTCGCCGAGTGGGGGCTCGAGCTCTCACCGGAGCTCGGCACCTCGTTCGCCGTAGAGGAGAGCCAGGGCCGTACCGTCGTCGCGGCCGCGCTCGACGGCGCCGTGGCCGGGCTCTTCGTTGTCGCCGACCGGATCAAGCCGACCTCCGTCGAGGCGATCGCAGACCTGCGCGCGCTCGGCCTGACACCGGTGCTGCTGACGGGCGACAACGAGCGCGCGGCGAGGGCGATCGCGGACGAAGCCGGGATCGAGCAGGTGATCGCCAACGTCCTGCCCGAGGAGAAGAGCCTGGTCGTGTCGCGACTCCAGAGCGAGGGCGAGATCGTGGCGATGGTCGGCGACGGCGTCAACGATCCCCGGCGCTCGCCCAGGCCGATCTCGGGCTCGCAATCGGCACCGGCACCGACGTCGCGATCGAGGCGAGCGACCTGACGCTCGTCTCCGGTGACCTGCGCGCTGCCGTTGACGCGATCCGGCTCGCGCGACGCACGCTCGGCACGATCAAGGGCAACCTGTTCTGGGCCTTCGCCTACAACGTCGCGGCGATCCCGCTTGCGGTCGCAGGGCTTCTGAACCCGATCGTCGCCGCAGCGGCAATGGCGTTCTCGAGCGTCTTCGTGGTCACGAACAGCCTGCGCCTCCGGCGCTTCCACAGCCTACGAGAGGAGGTGTAGTGGTCGGCTACGCGCAGGACAAGGAGCTGCTCGTCAAGCGCCTGCACCGGATCGAAGGGCAGGTGCGTGGGATCGAGCGGATGATCGACGAGGATCGTTACTGCATCGACATCCTCACGCAGATCGCGGCAGTCGAGACCGCGCTCGAGCAGGTGGGCGCGAAGCTCCTCGAAGACCACGTCAATCACTGCGTTCACGACGCGATCGCCTCCGGCGACGTGGAGGCGGCAGACGCGAAGACCGCGGAGCTCCTCGACGCGGTGCAGCGGTTCGTGAAGACGCGCTGAGCCTGATCCAGGCTCAGCCTGGATCCACCGTTTCACGCGCGAAAACCGGGAGGGGGAGCCGATGATGACTCCAGTCCTCATCGCCGAAACTGGGTTCGTCACGACTGGCAGACCCTCGGCCTTCCCGTCGAGCCGGGCTCCGCAAAGGCTTGACCGAATCTTGACCGAACTCCTGCCCGAGCCTTGATCCGGGGGGCCTATGGTGGGAAGCGTCAACCACAAAGAGATGAGGTCCCTCGATGATGGACGGCTCGTACGGTGGCATGGGTGGAGGCTGGTGGATTCTGATGGTGGTGTTCTGGGTCGGTCTGATCGCCGCGATCGTCTGGGCGGGAGCGCAGCTCTTCGCCCGGCCGGGCCCGGCCGATCACTCCGTCGGAGCGGGCGAGCGGCCGGGGGAGATCCTCGACCGGCGCCTGGCGAGCGGGGAGATCGACGCTGAGACCTACGACGCGCTGCGCGAGAAGCTTCGCGCGGCGCGCTGAAGGGAGTGAGCGCGATGGCAGTCAAGCGCACCGCCGCTCTCGTGCTCGTCGCGGCCCTGGCCATACTCGGCGCGTCGGTCACATGGGCGTTTGCCCAGGGCGGCGACCGGGGCTGGGGCATGTCGCGCTTCGGCCCGGGGATGATGGGCTACGCCTCGAGCGGGAGCGGCGCGCCGGTCAGCGACCTCTCTGGCGCGAAGCGCCAGGCTCAGCGCTTCGCCGACCGCCTCGACCTGCGCGTCGGCGAGGTGATGCGGTTCGAGAACAACTACTACGCCGAACTCGTCGAG
>JANOUB010000341.1:0-1540 GCA_031416615.1 Thermoleophilia bacterium | reverse complement strand
TTCCTCCCCAAAGGATCGAAGCTGACGCTCACGATCGGGACGTCCTCGCTCGCGCAGAATCCCGGCAACCTGCTCTACCTCGACCTGCCGCTCGGGCCGGCGCCGAAGCTGACGGTCGGCGCGTTGACCCTGTCGCTCCCGACGCTGGCCACGCCCGTCTCTCGATGAGGCGCATCGCGCTCGCGGGAGCGGCGCTGCTTCTCCTCGCGACGACCGCCGGCGCCACCACGCAGGCTGACCCGGGTGTTACCGCAAAGACGATTCTGCTCGGTGGCACGGTGCCGCTCACGGGCGAGGCGGCCGCTTTCGGCTCGGTCGGGCCGGGCGCCAAGGCGTACTTCGACTACGTCAACGCGAAAGGTGGCGTCAACGGCCGCAAGATCATCTACCGCTATTACGACGACGGCTACGACCCGGCGAGGACGGTGCAGCTGACGCGGCAACTCGTCGAGCAGGACAAGGTCTTCGCGATCTTCAACGCCGTCGGGACGAACAACAATCTCGCCGTGCGCCCGTACCTGAACGCCGGCAAGGTGCCGCAGCTCTTTGCCGGCGATGGGTCGGACGCGCTGGCCCAGCCGGGCAAGCACCCCTGGACGATGGGATTCCTACCGAGCTACCGGGGTGAGGGGACGGTGTACGGACGCACGCTCGTGAAGACGCGCCCGACGGCGAAGATCGCGGTGCTGTTCGAGAACACCGATCTCGGCAAGGACATGGCCCGCGGCCTCTCCCGCGCGATCGCCGGCAAGGGGCCGAAGATCGTCGCCTCCGAGAGCTACGAGTACACCGCCTCCGACGTCGCCTCCCAGATCGCGAAGCTGAAGGCATCGGGAGCCGACACGTTGATGCTGTTCGCGACGCCGAAGTTCATGATCCAGGGCATCGTCGCCGCCCACAAGCTCGGCTGGAAACCCCAGGTCGTGATCGCCTCGGTCTCGATCGAGCCGGGGATCATGGGGATCGCAAAGCTGAATGCACCGGAACTGACGAAGGGTGCCCTGTCGGTGGCGTTCCTCAAGAACCCGAACGACCCCGTGTGGGCGAAGGATCCCGTCACGGCGCTCTACCGGCAGATCCTGAAGAAGTACGCGCCGTCGGCGAAGGCGACCGACGTCTACAACTGGTACGGGATGACGGCCGCCTGGACGATGGTGGAGACACTGAAGCAGGCCGGACCGAAGCTGACGCGGGCGGGGCTGCTGAAGGCGGCCCAGAGCCTCAACCTGAAGAGCAACCCATTCCTGCTCCCTGGAATCACGATCCGGACGAGCCCGACGAACTACTTCCCGCTCGCCAACGTCTACCTCTACCGCTACGACAACGCCGAGTGGGTACGCGCGAGTGCGCTTCAGCCCGCCCGGTAATGGGGAGGGAGTTGTAAGGATGCGCAACCCGTTTGCAGTTGACACGTCTTTGACAACGAACGTTCAATCCACAGGAGGACAAGGTATGAAACGGAGCATTCGCTTCGCGGTGTTGGCGCTCGTCGCACTCGGCGTGCTCGCATTCGCAGGCAGCGCCTTCGCGGCGTACACGA
>JANOUB010000340.1:0-9115 GCA_031416615.1 Thermoleophilia bacterium | reverse complement strand
CGGGGAGCGGCCTGGTGGCCCTTCGGTACGGAGATGCAACGGCCGCGCAAAACGGTGGATCCAGGCTCAGCCTTGAGGTTGCAGCGGCGCATCCGCCGCCGGTAGCTCGAGGGTGAAGGCGGTCGCACCAGGACGGCTTGCGACCGTGACGGTGCCGCCCATCCTCCCGGCAAGCTCGCGCGCGATCGCGAGACCGAGACCGCTGCCCGATGCCAGGCCGCCTTCGATGCGGTAGAACCGCTGGAACACACGACCCAGATGCTCGGGCGGGATGCCCGGCCCGTCGTCTTCCACGACGAGCGCCACGCGTGCGCCCCGCCGTTGCGCCCGGAGCCGCACGACCGTGCCGGCGGGCGTGTGCGCGAGTGCGTTCCCGGCCAGGGCCCTCGCGATCTGCTGCACGCGCTCCTCGTCCGCGAACGCCCAGGCATCGTCGTCGGCGTCGGCGAGGAGCGTGTGGGCCGATGCGTCTGCGAGGGCGCCGAACTCTTCGGCCACGACCCGCACAACCTCGGCCAGCCCGACCTCCTCGTGCTCGATCCGGATTCGGCCCGCATCCATCCGGGAGAGGTCGAGAAGGTCGGTCGCGAGCCTGGTCAGACGGTCGACCTGGGCCCGCGTCGTTGCGAGGAACTCACTGCGTGTCGTCTCGTCCAGATCTTCGTCCGCGAGGAGCTCGAGGAAGCCGGCGAGCGAGAACAGCGGCGTGCGGAGCTCGTGCGATGCGTTCGCGACGAACTCCTTGCGCGCGCGGTCGAGCTGGGCGAGCTGGATGCGCATCCGATCGAACGATCCCGCCAGCTGGCCGACCTCATCGGCTCCGTTGTCGACCACCGGCTCGTCGAACGCTCCTTCGGCGATTCGGTCGGCGGCCCGCTGAAGCCGTCCGAGCCGCCGCGCATGGATCGCGGCGACGGCAAAGCCGAGGGCGAGTGCGATCAGCAGGGCCGCCGCGGTCGCGTACAGCAGGCGCCGCTTGACGAGCTCCACCGTGGCGAGTTGGTCGGAGAGGGAGCTCGAGAGAAGCATCACGTTTCCCGCCGTGAGCAGGGGAACCGCCACCTCGGAGTACTCGCGTCCATTGTGGCGAGCTCGGCCCCTCACCGTCGTCACAGTCCTTGCGGCAGCGAGCGCCGTCGGATCCTTCTCGATCTCCGCACCTCCGACCGCCGAGGAATCCGCTAGCGAGCGCAGTACCTGGGCTTCGGGGGGGCCGGCGACGGCGAAGACGACGACGCGCGAGTTGGAGACGAAATCGGCGCCGTCGACGAAATCGGCGAGTCGGAGGTTGTTCTGCGCCTCGCGGCTGGCGTAGAGGACAGCGAGGGCCCTGGCGTCGCTGTGCTGCTGATCGAGCTTTGCCGCGACGAGCCGCCGTTCGAGCGAGGGGACGACGATCGCATACGCCGTCAGGAGGGCGCCGCCGACGATCGCGAGCAGAGCCAGCGCCAGCTTGACGCGGATGCCCCCGGGGATGCTCATCCGTCGCGGAAGCGGTATCCGGCGCCGCGCACCGTCAGGATCAGCTCCGGCTCGGCTGACTCCTGCTCGATCTTCTCCCGTAGATGTCGGACATGCACGTCGATCGTCCGGGGCTCTCGGTAGTCCGAACCGCCACGGAGGCGTTCGAGCAACTGGCGTCGCGAGTACACGACCCCGGGGTTCGCGGCGAGCAAGGCCAGGAGCTCGAACTCCACGAACGTCAGCTGGACCACTACCCCGCGTACCTCGACCGTGCGGCGCGGCAGATCGATCCGGACATCGCCGCGGTCGATCGTCTCGTCCCGTTTGCCGCCCAGGTGAGGTGTGGCAGCCCGCCGCAACACAGCGCGCACGCGACTGCGGAACTCGCGAATCAGGAACGGCTTCGTGATGTAGTCGTCCGCACCGAGCTCGAGACCAAGCACCTTGTCGAGCTCGTCGTCGCGGGCCGTCAGCATGATGATCGGGACCGTGCTCTCGGCCCGTAGCCTCTTGCAGACCTCGAGCCCATCGAGCTTCGGGAGCATGATGTCGAGCACGACGAGGTCGATTTTCTCCTCCGCGAAGCGCCGGAGCGCCTCCTCGCCGTCACGGGCCTGAACGACGCGATACCCGTCGCGTTCGAGCGGGTACGTGAGGAGCCTCTGGATCGCATCCTCGTCATCGACGAGCAGAATGGTCGGGGATTCGGGCATCGTCGCGGTTGTTGGACACGGAGCCACGCGCCCGCCAGGTCGTACTATAGCCCCCGTCGTGGTGGATCCAGGCTCAGACGCACGCGGGCGAGACGACCAGCCACCGCGCCAAAGATCTGGGCCGCCAAGGCGGGTCAGACGCGAATCGAGCGAGCAGCCGATCAACAGCCGACTCGTTAGGGGTGCAGGGCTGCTGCTGATCCTACCGCTCCTCGTGCTCGCCTTCACGATCGGGCGGCCGGGCCCCTTCCCGGCGCCGGCGCTGCCGCCGTCGTTCGACGGCTCCTCGGCGATGGCGCTCGCGGCAGAGCTCGCCCGCGACTATCCCGACCGAGCTCCCGGCTCACCGGGCGCCGGCGGGGCCACCGGGTGGGTGAAAGAGAAGCTCGGCCTCTACGGGCTCGCTGCCCGCGAGGACGCGTGGGACGAGACCATCCCGGGACTCGGCCGCGTCCGTCTGCGCAACCTCGTCACCGTCGTCGCCGGCGCAAGCCCCGATGCGATCCTCTTCATCTCCCACCGCGACAACAGCGGCGTCGGGCCCGGCGCGAACGACAACGCCTCCGGAACTGCGGCCCTGATCGAGCTCGTACGCGGCTACGGCAGGCTCGGCACGATCGCCGGCCGTCCAAAGCCACAACACACGCTCATCTTCCTCTCCTCGGACGGTGGCGCCTTCGGCGGGTTCGGTGCCGAGCGGTTCGCCTCGGCCTCACCGCTCCGGGGCAGCGTTCGAGCGGTTGTCTCACTCGACGCACTGGCAGGCACCGCGAGACCCAGGCTCGAGATAGCAGGGTTTGCACCTCGTTCCCCGGCACCGGCGCTCGTCCGGACGGCGGATGTCCGGGTTGCCGACCAGCTCGGGCGGTCACCGGCGCGTCCCGGCTGGCTGACGCAGCTCGTCGCTCTCGGCATGCCCTTCGGCTACGGGGAGCAGGCGCCGTTCCTCGGACGTGAGATCTCGGCGATCCGGCTGACGACGGCGGACGACAGCGGCGGCGGTGCGACGACCGACACGACGGCCAGGCTCGACCGGACGCAATTCGTGCGACTCGGCAGCGCCGCCGAGTCCATCCTGGCGTCGCTCGACGGGGGGATCGAGCTCGCCGGAGGCACGGCGGGGTATGTGTATCTCGGGAGCCGGATCGTTCGTGGCTGGGCCATCGAGTTCGTCCTCATCGTCGCGCTCGTGCCGTTTCTCGTCGGCGTCATAGACCTCTTCGCCCGGAGCCGGCGGCGGCGGCTGCCTCTGGCAGGCGCCTGGCGGGCGCTGCGGACGCGCCTCGGTGTGTGGCTCTGGATCGGTTTCGTCGTCGGTCTTGGGACACTCGCAGGCTTCTTTCCCCGCGGATCGGTTATTCCGCCACCGCCCGACAGCCCCGCCGTGACCGATTGGCCTGTCGTCGGCCTCGCGATCGTCGGAGCTCTTGCCGCACTCGGTTGGTGGCGTGCCCGCCGGGCTCTCGTGCCGGTGTCCCCGGCAGAAGCGGACGAGGTGCTCGCCGGGTATGCCGTCGCGCTTCTCGCGCTCGGAGCGGTTGCGGTCGCCACGGCGCTGATCAGCCCCTACGGCCTCGTCTTCGTCGTTCCATCGCTCTACGCCTGGTTGTGGCTGCCGCAGGTCGAGCGGCGACCCGGCTGGGCACGTGACATGTTGTACGGCGCCGGATTTGCCGGGCCGGCGCTGGCAGCCGTCGCCGTCGGCACGCAGCTCGGGCTCGGGCTGAACACGCCGCTCTACCTCGTGTCGCTCGCGACCCTCGGGTTCATCCCGTGGACGACAATCCTCCTGCTGATCGCCTGGGCCGCCGTTGCTGCACAACTCGGCGTGCTCGCAGCCGGACGCTATCGGCAGGTGGGGCGCCGATCCGCGGCGCCCATCGATTCTCCGTAGGCGCGCGCCTCGATCGCCGCCTGTAGGGGCGAGACGTAGCCTCGACCGCGCCCTACAACGGTAGGAAACGGACTCTCGCGCCAGCCGCCAGCACCTCCGTTCCCCGCGGGACGTGAACGAGCGCATCAGCTGCCGCCGACTGCACGATCATGTGTGACTCCTGCCCGACGATCGGGTCGAGGAGCGCACCGTCGGAGCTCCAGGTAGTTCGAGCGCGGACGAAGTCGTCGCGCTCGGGGCGCTGTCGAACGTCGGCCGCGAGGATGCCGGGGCGAAATGGTGGCTCCGGATCGGGGTGGCCCTGGAGCGCGAGAAGTGCGGGCCGCACGAACAGAAGGCACCCGACGAGAGAGGAAACAGGGTTCCCCGGGAGACCGAACACGAGCGTCTTACCGCGGACGCCGAAGGCGAGCGGTTTGCCTGGACGCATCGCGACGCCCCAGAACGCCTCCTCCACGCCGAGCCGAGCCGCCACACGGCGGACAAGGTCATGCGGCCCGACCGAAACGCCGCCGGAGGTGACGACGACGTCGGAGCCGAGTGCGTGCTCGAGCGCGTGTGTGTGGGCTTCCTCGGTGTCTTCCGTCGCCGCCAGTCGCTCGACGACAGCACCCGTCGCTTCGAGTACTGCCGCGAGCATGATCCCGTTCGACTCGTAGATCTGGCCTGCTCCGAGCGGCTCGCCGGCGGCGCGGAGCTCGGTGCCGGTGACGACGACAGTGACGCGCGGCAGCCGGCTCGAGAGGACGCTCTCGATCCCGCAAGCCGCAAGCGCCCCGAGCCGCGCCGGTGTCAGCAGCTCACCCGCCGCGAGGAGAGTGGTGCCGGCACGCACATCGCCTCCGATCCCTCTGATGTTGTCGTTCGACATCGCGGTGTCGCGAATCTCGACCTCGTGAGGACGCACGACCACCCGTTCGATGGGAACCACGGTGTCGGCACCCGCCGGCACGACGCCGCCCGTCGAGATCTCGATCGCCTCTCCGGCGCCGAGGGAGCGCAGTTCCGGGCGGCCTGCAGCCACTCGGCCGGCGACCCGCAGGACACCCGGCAGATCGGCCGCCCTGACTGCGTATCCGTCCATCGACGAACTCTGAAACGGCGGCAGGTCGACCGGAGAAACAACCCCCGCCGCCAGGACCCTGCCGGTCGCCTGACTGAGCTGTACACGCTCCGCCGGCAGCGGGTCGGCGGACGCGAGGACGCGAGCCAGCGCCTCGGCGACAGTCAGGAGTTGGCTCACGACCGCACGCTACACCAGTCGCACGGGGTACCCTCGCGGCGTGATCTCGGTCGTCATCCCCGTCCACGACGAGGAGCTCAGCGTCGCTCTGCTCTATGACGAGCTGTCGACCGCCTTCGCCGGCGACAGCCGTACCTGGGAAGCCGTGTTCGTCGACGACGGCTCGTCCGACGGCACCTTTGCCGCCCTCACTCGTCTTCATGGTGCAAACGACAACGTCCGTGTCGTTCGTCTCCGCCGAAACTTCGGCAAGGCGGCTGCGCTCGATGCTGGTTTTGGAGAAGCGACAGGGGATGTTGTTGTGACAATTGACGGCGACCTGCAGGATGACCCGTCCGAGATACCCCGGCTGCTCGCGAAGCTCGATGAGGGATACGACCTCGTTTCGGGCTGGAAGACGAAACGGCGAGATCCGCTCACCCGGCGGATCCCGTCGAGGATCTTCAACACCGTTGCAGGCAAGGTCTCGGGAGTGCACTTACACGATCTGAACTGCGGGCTCAAGGCATACCGCGCGGAGGTCGTCGAGGGCATGCAGTTGTACGGCGAGCTCCATCGCTACATCCCGGTGCTGGCTCACTACCGCGGCTACAGGGTCACCGAGTTGCCCGTGAACCACCGTCCGCGGGAACACGGCCGCTCGAACTACGGCGTCGAGCGCTACGTACGCGGTTTCCTCGATCTCCTCACGGTGACGTTCATGGGCCGCTACCGCCACCGCCCGCTCCATCTGTTCGGCGGGCTCGGGCTGATCGCCGGCATGATGGGGTTAGCGATCCTCGTCTACCTGACAATCGTCAAGCTGGCGGGCCACGCGATCGGTCAGCGGCCGCTTCTCACGTTGGGCGTCCTCCTCATCGTGGTCGGGATTCAGCTGCTCTCGCTCGGCCTGCTCTCCGAACTGATCACGAGCCACCACGAGGAGCGGACGGGCGGAGCAGACCGGACGGCACGGCTCGTCGACGAAGTGCTGCGCTAGTGCCCCTGCCAACGAGTGCGGCCGCCCACACCGGCCGCAAGATAGAAGCGAAACGATTGGAGAGGCCGCACTAGTGAAGGTTCTCTACTTCGGCACGTACGACCGCGCCTATCCGCGGAATGCACAGGTCATCTCGGCGCTTCGCGGAGTCGGCGTCGAGGTCATCGAGCAGCACCGTGCCGTCTGGGAGCGGCGGCACAACTGGTCGGTCGGGCTGCGACAGGTGCTTCGAGTGGCCGGGGCAGAACGGAGCCTCCGTCACCCGACAGACGACGGGCAGACCGCCGACGTTCTGATCGTCGGCTATCCCGGGCACTTCGACCTGCCGGCCGCAAAGCGGGTCGCGAGGGGCCGTCCCGTCGTCTTCAACCCCCTCGTCTCGCTCTACGACACGCTGGTCGACGACCGCCGTCGGTTCCGGCGCGGGTCGCCCGGGGCGGGAGTCGTACGCCTCGTCGATCGGCGGGCCTTCCGCCGGGCCGACGTCGTCGTGGCAGACACCGAGGCCCACGCCCAGTTTTTCCGTGAGGAGTTCGGGTTGGCGGACGACAGCGTCGAGGTGTGCTTCGTGGGCGCCGAGGATCGCCTCTTTCGGCCTGGCTGGCAGCCGGAAGCGCCATTCCACGCCCTGTTCGTTGGCAAGTTGATCCCACTGCATGGGCTCGAGACCATCCTTGCCGCGGCAGAGCTCGCGCCGGAGATTCCGTTTCGGGTCGTCGGCAGCGGCCAGCTCGAGCCGCTCCTCGCCGGCCGGCCGGCGAACGTCGGCTGGGTTCCGTGGGTCGAGTACGAAGACCTTCCGGCCGAGATCCAGTCTGCCGGATGCGCGCTTGGCGTCTTTGGCACCGGTGAGAAGGCGGCCCGGGTGATCCCGAACAAGGCGTTCCAGGCGCTCGCGTGCGGTACGCCGCTCGTGACGGCAGATACGCCCGCCGCCCGCGAGTTGCTGACGAGCGGCGAGGACGCGCTGCTCGTGCCGGCGGGCAACGCCGTCGCGCTTGCGGCAGCCGTGCGGCGCCTGGCCGCAGACCCCGCTCTCGCGGCCAAGGTCGGTGTGGCGGGGCGGCAGACATACGACGCCCGGGCGAGCGAGGCTGCGCTCGGCGTCCTCTGGCGGGCCGTGCTCGAGCGCGCGATCGCAGCCGCGTGATCGAGAACCCGAGTCAGGACGAAGCAGCGTGCCGCTCACTGCGTTCCGGCGGCGCAAGGCTTCATTCTGACTCGAGTTTCATGGCACGAGGGCTGCTCTGGATCGCGGTCGGCGCCTTCGGTGCCGGCATGTCGTCGCTCGCAGTTCTTCAGCAGCGGGCCTTCGAGACCGGCCGCTTCGACGTCGGCAACCTGACCCAGGCCGTCTGGTCGACGGCGAACGGGCGGATTCTCGAGATCACCGACCTCCAGGGTGACCAGATCTCCCGGCTCGGGGCCCATTTCGATCCGCTGATCGTGGTTCTGGCACCGCTCTGGTGGCTGTGGCCGAGCCCTGACCTGCTGCTCGTCGTGCAGGCCGTTTCGGTCGCACTCGGCGCCGTGCCGGTCTTCCTCCTTGCCCGCAAACACCTTGGCACCGACTGGGCCGGGCTCGGCTTCGCCCTCGTCTACCTCCTCTATCCACCGACCCAGTGGCTCGTTGTCGACGACTTCCACCCGGTTGCGCTTGCCACGCCGCTCTTGCTCGGGGCGATCTGGTTCCTCGACCAGAACCGCCTGGTGCCGTTCGCGATCTGCGCCGGAGCAGCGTGCCTGACCAAGGAGCAGGTCGGCCTCATGGTGGCCATGCTCGGCCTCTGGCACGCCGTCGCCCACGGCCGGCGCCGTGCGGGTGCGATGATCGCGATCGCGGGTGTGGTGGTGGCGATCACGGCGGCGGCGATCATCGTTCCGCACTACGCACCGGGTGGAGGATCACCCTTCGAAGGGCGCTATGCCGCAGTCGGCGGGTCTCCGGCCGGGATCGTCAAGACAGCCGTCATTCACCCGCTGCGCCTGCTCCAGGCCGCGACCGAGCAGCGAGACCTGTCCTACCTCCTGGATCTCCTGTGGCCACTCGGCGGCCTGACACTCCTCGCTCCACTCGTGGCCGCAAGCGCTCTTCCCGAGCTCGCGCTGAACCTCCTCTCCGGCACCCGCACGCAGACCTCGATCCACTTCCACTACACCGCGGCCGCGATTCCGGGGCTGATCGCGGGTGCCGTGCTCGGAGCCGCTCGCGTGCAGCGTCGCTGGCCTCGCGCGTCTCCCGCGCTTGGTCGCGGGCTCGTCCTGCTCGTCCTCGTCGCCGGTGTGGTCATGGGGCCACTTCCGGTCTGGCGCCACGTCCCGTTCGGCTCCGAGCTCGCGACCCGCGACCACGTTGTCACCTCGCATGACCGCGCTGCGGCACGCATGCTCGAGGCGGTCCCGGCCGGAGTCGCCGTCAGCGCAACAAACACCCTCGGTGCCCACCTCTCCGAGCGACGGCGCATCTTTAGCTTCCCCGTCCTCGGTGAGGCACGCTGGGTTGCCGTCGACCTGACCCGCCCGAGCTACCTCGACGATGCTCGCGGTGAAAGGTTCGCCGCCGCCTACGCGGCGTTCCGCCGCGACGCGCGGTGGAAGGTCGTGCGGGAGGAAGACGGCGTCGTCGTCCTTCGCCGTGGGTAGAGGCTTGATGTCACACCGGGATCGTTTGCGGTAAGAGGTAGAGACAGAGGAGAAGGCACGCACCCGTGGCGACAGTGTCCTCCTCCGCCGCCGCAAGAGGCACTGCCCAGGCCAGGTACCAGACCGCGAGATAGGGGGTGGTGACGAGCACGAGGCAGGCTGCAAGCCCGAGCCGCGCG
>JANOUB010000339.1:0-2248 GCA_031416615.1 Thermoleophilia bacterium | reverse complement strand
CCGGGCGAACGCCGGCCGGTAGATCGATCTAGACTCGCGCATCGTGCCGAAGACGATCACAGGCCAGGAGCTCGAGCTCGACGACGGCCCGGCACGCGGTGCTGAGCTGTTCCTCGTCGACGGCAACAACCTCGCCTATCGTGCCTTCTTCGCGCTCCCGGAGGAGCTCGCAACGAGCGATGGACTGCCGACGAACGCGCTGCTCGGGTTCGGGAACATGCTCTTCAAGCTGCTTGCCGACTACCAGCCGCGCGGCGTCGCCGTCGCCTGGGACACCCGGCCGGTTCACCGCGCCGCGATCGCCGAATCGGTTGACGTCGTCTACAAGGAGGGCCGCAAACCGATGCCCGAACTGCTCCGCGAGCAGTTCCCGTACTTCCGGCCGATCGTTGAGGCCTTCGGATACCGCAACCTCGAGTTCGAAGGGTGGGAGGCCGACGATGTGATCGCGACGATCGCGACTCTTGCCGACGAGGCGGGTGTGAAGACCTGCGTGGTCTCGACCGACCGCGACGCGTTCCAACTGTGCTCCGAGAACGTGACGTTGATGATGACCCCGCGGGGTGTCTCGGACGTGAACGTCTACACGCCGGAGCGCGTCGAGCTCCGCTACGGCGTGCGCCCGGACCAGGTGCCGGACTTCATCGGGCTCAAGGGCGACACATCCGACAACATTCCGGGCATTCCGGGGATCGGCGACAAGACGGCGGGCCAGCTCATCGCCCAGTACGGCTCGCTGGAAGAGGTGATCGCACACGCCGACGAGCTTTCCCCGGCACGCGGAAAGGCAGTTCGCGAGTACGCGGATCAGGCGCGGGCCTCCAAGGTGCTCGCGACGATGCGCCGGGATCTCCCGCTCGGCGTCGACCCTGCCGCCCTCGTCTCCGGCGCACCTGATCGCTCGCAGCTGAAGGAGATGTTCCGCCGTTTCGAATTCCGCGGGCTGCTCAACCGCGTCGACGAGCTCGACGCGGCCGTGCCGGCGCAGGAGCGGCCGAAGCCCGAAGGCCAGGCTGTCCTCTGGCGTGAGGGGCTGCTCGGCGCGGCGCGCGGCCACGTGGGCGTGGCGATCGAGGCCGGCCGGATCGCCGTCGCATCCGAGGACGGCGTGCTCGTCGCTGCCTGGGACCCGGAGCAGGCTTCGCTCCTCCGCGAGGCCGAACTCGTTGCGCACGACGCGAAGGCGTTGCACCTGCCGTTCGCCCCTGTCGACGACACGATGATCGCCGCGTACCTGATCGAGCCTGGCCGCTCGGCCTATCTGATCGACGATCTCGCGGCAGAGTACGGTGTCGAGCTCGAGCTGGAGCCACCCGCCGAGGAGACGACCGCAACCCTCGTGCGCCACGCGGAGGCGACCCGGCGTCTTGCCGCGCCGATGCGCGAGCGTCTGGTCGAGCGTGGCTCACTCGATCTGTACGAGCGCGTCGAGCTTCCTCTCACGGCCGTTCTCGCTGCGATGGAGGACGCAGGCGTGAAGATCGACACGTACCGGATGGGCGAGATCACGGCGCGTCTCCGCGACCGCGTGGAAGAGCTCGAGGCGCGCGCGACGGACCTTGCCGGCGAGGAGTTCATGCTTGGCTCGACGCAGCAGGTGGCGCGGATCCTGTTCGAGCAGCTCGGCCTCGAGCCGGGAAGGAAAGGGAAGACGGGGTTTTCGACCGACAGCCGGGTTCTGCGCGGGCTCCGCGATGCGCACGAGCTCGTGCCGGTGATCGAGGAGTGGCGTGAGTACTCGAAGCTGCTCAACACCTACCTCCTGCCGCTGCCGTCGCTGATCTCCGAGCGCGACGGCCGCCTGCACACGACGTTCAACCAGGCTGTCGCCGCAACGGGGCGCCTCTCGACCTCCAATCCAAACCTGCAGTCGATCCCGGCCCGCACCGACCTCGGCCGCCAGATCCGTTCGGCCTTCATCGCCGAAGAAGGGCACAGGCTGCTCTCGGCCGACTACAGCCAGGTCGAGCTGCGCATCCTCGCCCACGTCTCTGGCGAGCCGGTGCTGCGCGAGGCGTTCGACCGCGGGGAAGACATCCACGCGCGCACCGCGGCGGAGGTGCTCGGCAAGGATCCTGCGACACTCACGCGCTCCGAGCGCGACGTGGCAAAGATGGTCAACTTCGGGATCATCTACGGGATCTCGTCGTTCGGCCTGGCGGAGAACCTCGAGATCCCGCGCGACGAGGCGCAGGCGTATATCGACACCTACCTGGCCCGGTTCCCGTGCGTGCAGGAGTTCATCGCG
>JANOUB010000338.1:0-4804 GCA_031416615.1 Thermoleophilia bacterium | reverse complement strand
GGTGCACTTCGCCGATCTCACCGACAAGACGTCGATCGACTATCTGATGCGTGAGCTGAAGACCGCGCCCGACAAGCCGTACGTCTTTCACCTCGGCGCCCAGGCACATGTCGGTGAATCCTGGCACCGGCCCTACGAGACAGTGATGGCGAACACGGTCGGCACGCTCAACCTGTTGCAGTCGATCGTCGACACCGGCCTCGAGCTGGAGAAGTTCGACACGGCCGGCACCTCGGAGGAGTACGGCAACGTACGCGACGACGTCGCCCACCATCACGACTTCGACGACGCGGGCAGCCTGATCCTGCATGAGCGCTCGCCGATCAACCCGAAGTCGATCTACGCGACAGCGAAAGTGGCGGCGGACTTCCTGACGATGAACTATCACGACGCGTTCGGCATCCCGGGTGTCGTCACCCGCATGTTCAACAACTACGGGCCGCGCCAGAACCCGCGCTACGTGACCGGCACGATCATCACGCAGGCGCTGACGCGCGAGACGATCGAGCTCGGCAACCTGGAGCCGCTGCGCGACTTCTGCTTCTGCACCGACGGCGTGCGCGGCCACCTGACCGTCGCCGCGCACGGGAAGCCCGGGGATGTCTACGTCTACGGACAGGGCGAGAACATCTCGATGGAGGGCTGGGTCGAGTTGATCCTGCGGATCGGCGAGGACAACGGCTTCTGGCCGGCCGGCCGCACCGTCGCGACGACGCCGAAGCGCTATCGCCCGGGTGCAAGCGACGTGATGGCCCTGCGGGTCGGTCACGAGAAGCTCACCGCCGAAACCGGCTGGGTGCCGAAGGTCTCGTGGGAAGAGGGCGTCCTGCAGACGATCCGCTGGTATGCCGAGAACCAGGCGCGGTGGATCGGGCGCGTCGACTGGCTGCCGACCGGCGCGCCGTCGTTGACGACGCGCTGACGGCTACTGCCTCGGCTTCGCCCCTGTCCCCTGACTCAACGAGCCGCGATGGTAGATCGTGAACGCGCCGACCTGCTCGGTCTTGTAGCGAGCGCTCTCGAGAGAGCCGTAGTCCGTAGAGGCTACGTCGAACCCCTTGGCAATCACGAAGGCCGGCGCGGTGACCCGAGCAACGATGGGGCCGTATTCCGGATGCCGGCTCTTGAGGTACGGGTCATCGGGAAGTGGCACAACCACCCAACCAGGCTTGATGCGAAGCGCTTCCGGCCGCATATCTGCCGCCACGATGCGCCCGTCCGTCTCGAATGTGATCCGGTATGCGATCCAGTAGCTCGCATACACGCGTCTGATTCCGAGCTGATCGAGCCGTTCCTCGAGGGGACCGAAGTCGCGCGGCAGTGGAGCGTGGTCACCGAAAGCCGAGAACCGGTAGTCCGATGATGCGCGATCCCTCGCCATCGCGAGGTCGATAGCGGATGTCGCGATCAACACAACCGCGAGCCCTGAGACGACCATTGCCTGCGTCTCGGCGCGTACCCAGGCGCAGAGTACAAGCGACAGGACGGGCATGAGAACGACGACGTAGCCCGCGTGAAACAGGAAGGTCGTCAGGGGCGACACTGCGTAGATGAACGGGAAGACTGCAACGATCACGAGCAGCAGCTCGACGTTCCGATTGTCGCTCCGCCGCGACTTCCAGACGAGCCACACGAAGCCGGCGAGCACGACGGCGTACATCGCAAGGGCGAGAGGCGCCCAGAGGAACCAGTGCAGCGTGACGGGCGCCCTGAGGTCGAGTGCGAGCGGCAGGGCATGCGTGAAGAACCTCCAGAGTCGACTCCAGTACGGAATCGCATCACCCGGAGTTCCGATGTCGTGTGACCACCAGCTGTGTCTGAGGTTGGAGATGAGGACGGGAAGGAGCCCGATCACCGTTCCGAGAACGGTGGCAGGCAGGAGGCGGATGACGTCACGACGCCGAACGGCGAGCCAAATGACCGCAGCCGGAATAATGGTCACGAGCTGGAACGACTGCCAGATGCCGACACCAGCGACGAGCCCAAGCAGGAACATCCCTCGCCACGACGGTCGCTCCCGCATGCGCAACACCTGGAGCACCGTCAGCATTCCGAGCACCATGCTGGACGCGTACAGGATGTGGAAGTGCGTGGTCTTCCAGATCAAAGTCGAGGGAAAGAACCACGACAACGCGGCCGCCGTGGTCGCACCGGTGCGCCCGATCGTGCGCAAGCCGACCCGCCACACGAGAATCGACGCCACGGCCGTGAGCACGATCGGAATCATTCGCAGCCCCAGCCAGGAAGGGCCGAACAGCCCGACGACGGGCGCCGCAAGCCATGTCTCGAGTGGCCCCCCGTAAGCCTGTCCCCACATAAACGCCGTCAGCTTGCCGCGCAACGCATCCTCGGCCATCAGACCGCCGACCGCCTCGTCGCTGTCCGGGACGCCGAATGGCGACGTGTAGAACGAGACCCGTCCCGCGACCCCGAACAGCACGAGGCCGGTGATCCACCACTCGAAGAGCGTCTGTGGCAGTCGGAGACGGTGTAGGAGTCGCCGCCGTCGCGGCGCGGCGGCGATGCCTCCCGGCCCGACGGCAGGGGACACTTCCTGCAATCCGCTCATTGCGCCCCCGCCGGAGCCGTGTCGACTGTCATCCGGCGGAGATCGTAGTCGTTCGGGTGGCAGGTACAGCACAGGTTGCGTCGCGGTGCCCTCGCGGTCAGTACCCTGCGACGATGCGCATTCTCGTCACCGGCGGCGGCGGCTTCCTGGGCTCGCACCTCGTCGAGCGACTCGACACCGAGGGTTACGAGGTGGTGGTCGCCCGACGCGCCGACTACGACCTCACGGACATGAGGGATGCCGCACGGCTCTTCGACGAGGTCGAGCCGAATGTGGTCTTTCACCTCGCAGCCGAGGTTGGCGGAATCGGCGCTAACCTGGCGAACCCGGGCCGCTACTGGTTCGCGAACCTGATGATGGGAGCCCACATCCTCGAGCAGGCGCGCCTGCACGGGACGTCGAAGCTCGTGCTCGCTGGCACGATCTGCTCGTACCCGAAGTTCGCGCCCGTGCCGTTCCGAGAGGAAGACCTCTGGAACGGATACCCGGAAGAGACGAACGCCCCGTACGGCGTCGCGAAGAAGGCCCTGCTCGTCGGGGCGCAGGCATACCGCGAGCAGTACGGAACGAACGCGATCTACCTGCTGCCCGTCAACCTCTACGGCCCGGGTGACAACTTCGACCTCGCAACGTCGCACGTCATTCCTGCCCTGATCCGTAAGATGATCGAGGCACAGGAGCGCGACGAGACGTCGATCACGCTGTGGGGCGACGGGTCACCGACCCGCGAATTCCTCTACGTCGACGACTGTGTGGAGGGATTGAGGCTGGCGGCGGAACGTCACAACGGGCCTGAGCCGGTCAACGTCGGAACCGGCGAAGAGATCTCGATCGCTGCGTTGGCACACCTGATCGCGGAGCTGACGGGGTTCTCCGGCGAGATTCTCTGGGATACCTCACGGCCGAACGGTCAGCCTCGACGCAAGCTCGACACGAGCCGAGCCGAGGAACTGTTCGGCTTCCGGGCCCGGATCTCGCTCCGAGAAGGGCTCTCCCTGACGATCGATTGGTATCGCACCCACGGGACCGCGTAGGCGTCACCCGAACGCAACACACAGCCGCAGCCAGAACGTCAACGAGTGACGGCGGGCCTCTGGTCGACTCAGCCTGGAACCAGGCTCAGTCTGCGACCGAACCTCGCTCGCCACGCTGGCGTGCAACCTCGGCCTCGAGTAGAGCGAGCCGCTGAGCGAGCAGAGTGTTCTGATCGTCGAGTTGCGAGAGCACGGTCGAGTAGTGCAGCAGCACGACGATGATGAAGAGCGTCGCGACCGCGAACAGGATCGCCGGCGGGTAGGTCGCGACACCGAGCCAGCCCGCGATCGTGTTGAGACCGTCACGCCAGGCCGAGAGCACGAGCAGCACGACGCCCGTGACGAGCCACAGCAGAGCGTAGCGCTCCTTGAGGCGCCGGCCGCGGATCAGCTCGAGCACGATCAGGATCAGCAAAAGCGATGCGATCGCCGCTGCAACGGAGATCCGAACGGGAGTCAAGAGCGCGCCACCTCCTCCTGCGGAACGGCGTACTTGCGCACCATCGCCATGAACAGCGCGAGCGTCACCTTCAGCACGTAGTAGATCGAGCGGATGAAGGTGATCGACGACTGCCCCGTCTCCCGCTCACGCATCGTCACCGGCACCTCGACGAGCCGCAGGCGGTGTTTGAAGACGAGCACTGTCGCCTCGACCTCCGGATAGTCGTTCGGGTAGACACCGGCGAAGAGCGCGATGCCCTTGCGGTTGAGTGCCTGGAAGCCGGAGGTCGTATCGGTCACGCGTTGGCGCGTGAGCAGCGAGACGATCTTTGCGAACCAGACGATTCCGATGCGGCGCGCGAGCGGCGGGCGGTACTCCCCGCTGCCGTCGACGAACCGTGACCCCGTGACGATGTCCGCCTCGCAGCGCTCGATCGGGCCGAGGAGCTTCTGCAGCTCACCGGGATCGTGCTGGCCGTCGCCGTCGAGGCGCACCGCGATGTCGTAGCCACGCTCGAGCGCGTACTTGAAGCCCGTCTGCACCGCACCGCCGATACCGATGTTGTAGGGCAGGGTCACGACCGACGCACCGCGCGAACGCGCGATCGCCGTGGTCTCGTCATGTGAGCCGTCATCGACGACGACCACGTCGAATGATGGGTTCGCTGCCCGGATTGCATCGACGACCCCGCCGATCGCGCCCGCCTCGTTGAACGCGGGGACGATCGCGATGATCCGGCCGGCAGTCACACCGGCACCG
>JANOUB010000337.1:0-12558 GCA_031416615.1 Thermoleophilia bacterium | reverse complement strand
ACTTGGCGGTCGCGTTCGTCGAGCACGAGCACGACGGCGGCCCCTCGTTGTACGAGTACCGTCCGCTCGTGCGCGCGTTCGTCGAGGAGCGGGCTCCCCGACTCCGCGGCAGGGAGGATGCGCTGATCGCACTCGAGGAGCTGCAGCGCGAGCCCGCCGCCGCAATCTTCGCCCGCGCTCATGCCGGCCCACGACCGTCCGAGGAGGAGGCGCTCTTCCGCACGGTTCTCGTTGGCCTACTCGTCTCCACCGCCGAGGCGTGTGGGGGCTTCGACTGGGACGACGAGTCCTTCGATCGTGCGTACGCCGAGCTCGAGCGGTCGCTCTACGGCGAGCGTCGCACGTACGCGGCGGTGGCTCCCCTTGTCGGCCTCTCGGTGGCAACGCAGTTCGAGCTTGCACCGGGACTGCGCGTACGCACCGTGGCCGACGGAGAGCTAGCACGTCACTGGCCCGAGGCCGCTTCGCTCGTGCCGAAGGACTTCGGTCGCGAAACCGATCGCTACTGCGTGCTCGAGCTTCGCTCCGCGCTCGCCGGGACGGAGGATCCTCCTGACGCGCCGGCGGAGATCGCCGACGCTGTGAGTGCGATCCGGCTCGCGACTGCGGCTCCGCTCTCGGCTGGCCCTGTGCTGTTCGAGACCCTCGACGGCCGCCCGTTCGGGATTCGGCCTGTGCTCCCGATCGCTGCGACGCAGCCACCCGGGGAAGCGACACGACTCGATTCGTTCCGCGGGGCGCTGGCCGGCGAGTTGCTCCTGCGGCTCGGCCTCGCAGACTCCGATAGCGCTCTCGCGGAGGCGCTCGACCGCTGGGAGTTGTCGCTCTTCCAGAACGAGCCGTTTCGTTCCGATCAGCTGCGCGCCACCTTCGTCGCACTCCTCGGCGAAACATGGCCGCTGCGGGCAGCTGTTCTGCTCGAGACAGAGCCCGAGGAGAGGTCGGTGCTGCATGCCGGCCTCACAGAGCTCGCTCGTGGCGATCAGTGCACAGATACTGCAGCGGATGCCGCACGACGTGCGCTCGTGGCGGTGCTGCAGCACGGGGATCGTCCCGCGCTCCTGCGCGAACTGGACGAGGCGTTGCTCGGCGTGCGTGACCGTCGAGCGCTCCGCGTCGCCGTCTAGCCAGCCGGCGGGCGCCCGCGCAGGTCGACTCTCGAGAACGTTCGGCTGTGGACAAATCGTTCCATTCTGGACACGAAGGGTGTCTCCCTCCGGGAGACACCCCGTGGGAGGCAGCCTCGGGAAGACAGCCCTTCGCTCTCGGCGCTCGACGGCCTCGCAGCCTGCCTCGCGACATCTACGCTCATCTCATCGCAGCCGAGCGCCTGATCCTGCTCACCGGAGCCACGGGGTACGTGGGCGGTCGCCTGCTCCACGCGCTCGAGCAGCGCGGCGAGCGGGTGCGCTGCCTCTCCCGTCGGCCGGATTCCTTGCAAGCGAGCGTTGCTGCGACGACGGAGGTCGTCGGAGGAGACGTGCTGCAGCCGGGGACGATCACGCCCGCTCTCGTCGATGTCGACACGGTCTATTATCTGGTGCACTCGATGAGTTCGAGTCGTCCGTTCGACGAAGCCGACCGGACGGCTGCATTGGCGTTCGGCGAGGCTGCAAGGCTCGCAGGGGTGCGGAAAGTCATCTATCTCGGCGGACTGGGGCGTGGTGACCTCTCAGCACACCTTGCCTCACGGCAAGAGGTCGGCGAGATTCTGCGAACCTCCGGTGTGCCGACGGTCGAGTTTCGTGCCTCGATCGTGATCGGCTCGGGTAGCGCCTCGTTCGAGATGATCCGTGCGCTCGTCGAGAAGCTCCCGGTGATGGTGACGCCGCGATGGGTGCGGGTACGCGCACAGCCGATCTCGATCGAGGACGTGCTCGCGTACTTGCTCGCGGCGCTTGACCATGATCCCGTCGGCGGCGAACTCTACGAGATCGGCGGTGCCGATCGCGTCACCTATCTCGAGTTAATGCAGGAGTTTGCCTCCCAGAGAGGCCTGCACCGCACGATGATCCCGGTACCGGTGCTCACCCCGCGGCTCTCCAGTCGCTGGCTTTGGCTCGTGACTCCCGTGTACGCCGGCGTTGGCCGCAAGCTCGTCGATTCGCTGCGAAACGAGACGATCGTCGAAGACCTGCGGGCACTCGAAGTCTTCCCTGTGCACCCGCGCGGTATCCGTGACGCGATCGCCCGCGCGCTCGCGTTCGAGGATCACGCGATCGCCCAGACTCGGTGGTCGGACGAGGTGTTCGCCGAGCGCGCACCCTACGGCGGCGTGCGCCGCGGGTCGCGCCTCGTCGACTCACGGTCGATCACCGTGGCGGCAACTCCCGCGCAGGCCTTCGCGCCGATTCAGGCGATCGGCGGCAAGACGGGCTGGTACAAGGGAGCGCTCCTCTGGCGGTTGCGCGGGCTGCTCGATGTCCTCGTGGGCGGCCCCGGGCTCCGGCGAGGACGGCGTGACCCGGTTGGCCTCGAGGTCGGCGACACGGTCGACTTCTGGCGGGTGGAGGCATTCGAGCAGGATCGGCTGTTGCGCCTCAACGCTGAGATGAAGGTCCCGGGTCGGGCCTGGCTGCAGTTCGAGGTTTCCGCAGCCGAGGACGGCGACGGCTCGATCGTCTCTCAGACCGCGATCTTCGACCCCGCCGGTCTCTTTGGTCTCGTCTACTGGTATGCGCTGTGGCCGTTCCACGGCTACATCTTCGGCGGCATGGTGAAGAAGCTCGCCGAGGCAGCGGCCGCGCCAAATTGACACAGAGACGGCACAGACACGCCACACCTTCCTCTCTAGCCTGTTGCACATGGAGGAGGCCCGCAGAGTGATCGAACGTCTGGAGCGGATCGAGGAGCTCGACCGGTCGATGGCGGATCCGGCCGAGCTTCTGGCGGAGGTTAGGGGCCTCCTCCACGACGCCGAAGCGTGGGTACGGGTCGAAGGAGGTGATGCTGCAGACGAGGCAATGGTGCGGCTACGAGATGCACTCGTCCCGGATGCGGTGCCGGCCTGACGGCACCGACAAGGGGGACGCATCCGGTCGGGAGCACGTCTGACGATGGCGGCGCAATCACATAGGGTGACCTCGTGATCACGCACTGGGACGAGGTCGAGGGAAACCGGCGAGAGCGGGGACACATCGCTGCGTCCTGGCAGCCGCTGACGGGAACGCACTCTGTCACCGCCGGCGTGCAGCGCATCTCGGTCGATCCCGGTCACTGGGCAACACCACTGCACCTCGAGGGCTCGGAGGAGGAGATCTTCTACGTGCTGTCGGGAACCGGCGTCTCTGTGCAGTGGGACGGCGAGAAGGAAGAAGCCTTCACGGTGGGCCCGGGAGACTGTCTCGTTCATCTGGCGCTCGAGCATGCGCACACGATCGGCGCCGGGGACGAAGGCCTCGTCGTGCTGGCGTTCGGGCAACGCCATTACGCCGCGAGCACCCTGTTGCCGCGGGCCGGAGTTTCGTGGCTTGGTGCCACCTGGGTGCTCGAGGGCGCGCCCGACGACCATCCGTGGGCTCGCGAGGCGGCGGTCGGGCCTCCCAGCTGGGAGGCCCTGTCGGAGCGCCCGGGCCGCATCGTCAACGTCGACGACGTCGACGAGTTCAAGCACGTCGGTGCCACGATCGCCCGCTGCGGTCGCGACCTCGGCCGGGCAGCCGGATCCGAGCGCACCGGCCTCAGAGTTTACGATGTCGAGCCGGGGAAGCTCATGAACGCCCCGCACAGCCACTCGGCGGAGGAGGAGATATTCGTCGTGCTCGGCGGGGGCGGCACTGTCACCGTCTGGCCGCATCCGCGTTCCGCCCACGAGCCGGGGCGGTGGGAGGGCGGAACCGACACGCACGAGATCCGTGCCGGGCACACGATCGCGAGCCCGGCCGGTACCGGTCGCCCACTCAGCCTCCAGGCACGGGCTGACGGGATGCGCGTTCTCGCCTACGGCACCCGCGACCCGAACGACATCGCGTACTACCCGCGCTCCCGCAAGATCAGCTTCCGCGGCGTCGGCGTGATCGGGCGTCTAGAGCAGCTCGACTACTGGGATGGCGAGGCTTGAAGGAGAGCGGGGGACCGCGGTGAACGAGGCGCCATGGGATTTGTCCGCCTGTTGCCGCGCTCCGGCTCGCGGTCCGAAAGCTCGGTCGTCGAGGCCGAGCCCGAGGTTGCCGTGAGCGACTTCCTGCCCCAGCCTCCCGTGGAGCCGTCGGCGCTCGAGGTTGTACCGCCCGTTGTTTCCGTCCCCGTCGTTATGCCGCAGGCGCCGGCTCCGGGCGCGACCGGCACCCGCGTGATCGCGTTCGCGAACCAGAAGGGCGGGGTAGCGAAGACGACCACCACGTTGAACCTCGGTGTTGCGTTCAAGGAGATGGGCTACCGCGTGTTGCTCGTCGACCTCGATCCGCAGGGCAACCTGACGATGAGCCAGGGGCTCAACCCCGACACGATCGAGACCTCGATGTTCGATGTGCTCGTGCGGAAGATCCCGATCTCCGACGTCATCGCCAGACGAGAGGTGGACCTCGCGGTAGCGTCGATCGACCTTGCCGGCGCCGAGTTGGCGTTGGCTGCGCTGATCGGTCGCGAGCGCGCGCTCGAGAAGGCTCTTTTTGAGGTGCGTGATCGCTACGACTTCATCCTGATCGACACGCCTCCGTCACTCGGCTTGCTGACGATCAACGCGTTCGTCGCGGCGACAGGCGTGATCGTTCCCGTGCAGTGCGAATACCTTGCACTTCGCGGCCTCGTCCAGCTCGAGAACACGCTCGCGATGGTGCGCGAGAACCTGAACCCGAGAGTCGGAGTGGAGGGGATCGTGCCGACGATGTACGACGGCCGCACGCTGCACGCCCGCGAAGCGGTAGAGATCCTCGAGGAGAACTTTGGTGATCTCGTCTACAGAACCCGTATCCGAAAGACGATACGCTACGCGGAGGCACCGGTGAAGGGCAGTTCTGTGCTCGGGTACGACCCGACCGGTGCCGCGGCGGAGGCCTACCGTGAGCTTGCGAGGGAGGTGCTGCATGGCGCGGAAGCGCGCGAGCATGCGTGAGGGGCCGCTCGCTGAGCTGTTCCGCGCAACCGAGGCCGCTCAGCGCCAGCAGGGCGACGATGAGCCGGTCGATGAGCCGTTGCCGCCTGCCGCACTGGCCGACGATCAGCAAACTCTGATCCAGGAGCCACCCACGAAAGCGACCGAGCCGGTCTCACGGAAGCGGAGTCGCCGCGACGAGGCCGTACTCGAGGAAACCGTCGAGCACGTTCACGACTTCGATCCCGTCCCCGCCGCTGTGGCTGAGCCCGACCCTCCCGCCACGCCCGTCGAAGACCCGCCGGAGGTGTTGCCTCCCACTCCGGTGGCCGCTGTCTCGGCCGCGAAGCCTGACCCGCCCTACGAGCCTCCGGCGAGCCGGTTCATGCGGTCGATGCCGGAAGGCGCGCCACGACTCAACGTCGGTGGCGAGGCCGCCTCGTACCTCGCCGTCATCCGCGTCGTCGGTGTCGGCGGAGGCGGACTGAACGCGGTCAACAGGATGATGGATGCCGGGATCGCGCAGGTCGATTTCGTTGCCGTCAACACGGACATGCAGCAACTCAACCTCTCGGACGCGCCGGTGAAGATCCATATCGGGGAGGAACTCACGCAGGGCCTCGGCTCGGGTGCCGATCCGGAGACTGGCAGGATGGCCGCCGAAGAGGCATACGACCACGTGCGCGCGGCGTTGCGCGGGTCGGACATGGTGTTCGTCACCGCAGGTGAGGGCGGCGGTACGGGTACGGGGGCGGCGCCGGTCGTGGCGAAGATCGCTCGCGATCTCGGCGCGTTGACCGTCGGTATCGTGACGACGCCGTTCAGGTTCGAGGGCACGAGGCGCCGCCAGGCGGCCGATTCAGGCGTCGAGGCGTTGAGGGCTGCGTGCGATACGGTGATCGTGATCCCGAACGACCGGCTGCTCGAGGTTCTCGACCGGTCGACCTCGATGGTGGATGCCTTCAAGATCGCCGACGACGTGCTGCGGCAGGGTGTCCAGGGAATCTGCGACCTGATCACAATGCCGGGGCTGATCAACCTGGACTTCGCCGACGTGCGCACGATCATGTCGGGCGCCGGCTCGGCGCTGATGGGGATCGGGTACTCCGAGAGCCCGAACCGAGCTCGCGAAGCCGCCGAGCGTGCGCTGAAGTCGCCGTTGATCGACACGGAGATCGTCGGCGCCACGGGTATTCTGCTCTCGATCGCCGGTGGCGAGGATCTCACGTTACTCGAGGTCAACGAGGCGGCCGAAGTCGTGCGCGGAGCCGCAACCGACGACACGAACATCATCTTCGGCGCCACCGTCGACGAGCGATTGAATGGCCAGGTGTGGGTGACCGTGATCGCAACCGGTCTCGGCGGCAGTCAGCACCGATCGTTCACGCCGTCGTTTGCAGCAGCGGGAGCCTCGTCGCGGAGCGGTAGCCGCGGCGACTCCGAGTTGCCAAGTTTCCTGCAATAGAGGGTCCTTCGGGAGGCCTCTCGGTCGGTCGCACTACCTTGTCGGCCTCGCGAAGGTGTATCGACCAGAGGGCGGGCTGGAGAGGAGCGTGTCCTGGACGGCGAATCCGTGCTGCCTACGGCCGATCCATTTCCCTCAGACGGCAGGCAGGAGAACGGTGGAGCCGAAGGCGATCGCTGCGACTCCCGTTGCGGCACCTACGATGGCCACGCGAACATAAGGCCGCACCCACGGTCCGGCTAGTGCGAGCGCGCCCGCCGCACCGATAACCATCCCGGTGAGAAGTTCGACGGCACCGAAGGCGATCCCGGCCGAGAGCGCGACCTTCGACTCGACACCTTGCGAGCCGAGAGCAAGCGCCACGGCGGCGCTTGCGATCCCGACGTTCCCCGGCGTCACGGGCAGGATTGCGGCAAGTTCGACGGCAGGCACGATGACCAGAGCGGCCCGCAACGGGTTGTCGATCCCGAGAGCTGCCACTACCGCTGCCGTAGCGGCAACTTTCGCGGCGGCGCCGGCGAGCGCCCAGCCTGCAACGATCGCGAGATCACGCGGCGAGGAGAGAAGCGACCTGAACGCGACGAGGGTCTGCTCGAGTCGGACGGGGAGTGAGAAGCGACGCGCCCCGACGGCAGCCGCGACTGCGCCACCCACGATCGCGCCGATCACGAGCAGCGGCCAGCGTGGCAGCACGCCGCTCGCACTTCCGGCGGCAATGAGAGCCCCGAGCCAGACGGTCCGGGTGACGCCGACCGCGGCAGCGGCACCGCCGACGGTCCAGCAGCCGCCGCTCGTGACGCGACCGAAGAGCGCAACGCGCAGTGCCGATCCGGCATGAGCGGGCGCGATGGCGTTGACGCCGCAGCCGACCGCATACCGTGCCGACGCATCGACGAAATGCAACGGCGAGCCGCACGCTCGGAGCGCGGCCCGCCACGCAAGAGCGCCGCAGAGGCTCATGCCTGCGAAGGCAAGGCCCGCGATCCAGAGACGGGCGGGATCTGCTGCGCCGAGGCCGGTAACGGCCTCGGCGACCCGATTGCCGAACAGGGAGGGGCTGAGGCAGAGCACGGCGAGAACCGCGAGGGAGAACCCTGCGATCGCTATATGCCGTGTCATTAGGTGATTCCGTATCAAGGCCGCACTCCTGGCCTCGGCATTTGGTCGCCGACGCTTGAGCCATCGCGCGAACGAGGCATTGAGCCTCTACCCTCTTCGTATGCGCGGCGCCGTTGCAGCAGGGAACAGTCACACCGCGGAGGCCGGCGCGTGGGCTCTTGCGCAGGGAGGCAACGCAGTGGACGCTGTTGTCGCCGCCTCTCTCGCCGCATTCGTTGCCGAAGGGCCACTCACGGGGCCCGCCGGCGGCGGTTTTCTGCTCCTCCGGGACGCGGGCCGGGAGCCGACGCTTCTCGACTGCTTCTTCGCCGTCCCCTCGCGGCCCCAGGGCACGATGGACGAGGTGCGGATCGACTTCGGGGACGCCTCGACGCAGGCGTTCCACGTCGGAGCGTCAGCCGTTGCCGTACCCGGGCTCGTGGCGGGGCTGGTCGAGGCCCACGGACGTCACGGGAGGCTCGCGTGGGCGGAGCTGTTCGAGCCGGCGCTCGACCTTGCCAGGGACGGGGTCGAGATGACGGGCCCGCAGCGGTTTCTGCTCGAGATCCTCGTGCCGATCCTCGAGCGAACGGACGAGGGCCGCAGCATCTACGGCTCGCGCGTTCGCGCGGAGACGGCCGTGATGGTTCCCGGGCTCGAGAGCCTGCGGGACAACGGCGCGGCGGCGGTCAACGAGTTCGTGCCCGCGCTCGCCGCCGATATTTCTTCGTACCGGGTGATCGAGCGTCGGCCACTGGAGGCCGCGTTCTGCGGCATGCGGATCGTCACGTGCCCGCTGCCTTCGATGGGCGGCGCTGTCGTTGCCGGGGGGCTGGCAGAACTTAACGGTTGGGAGCCGGCTGCCAGGGAGACACTCGTCCCCGTGCTCGTGCGGGCCCTGAGGGCTGGGTACGGCGGGTCGGCCCAGTTCGCTCCCCTGACGGGTACGACCCACGTCTCGGTGATCGACGGTGACGGCAACGCGGCGGCCCTTTCCTCGACCCTCGGGTCCGGCTCGGGGATCTTCTCCCAGGGATTCCAGCTGAACAACATGCTGGGCGAGCTCGACGTGATCGGCACCATGGAACGCCACGCCGGAGACCGACTGCCGAGCATGATGGCTCCGACCCTTGTGCTCGACGGTGGACGGCCGCGTCTCGTCGTCGGCAGCGCGGGGTCTGTCAGGCTTTCCGGAGCGATCCTGCAGACAATCCACCACGTTGTCGCCGGAGGCCTCCCGGTCGACCAGGCGATCGACCATCCGCGACTCCACGTCGAGGACGAGGTGGTGCAGATCGAAGGTGGCTGGCCGGACAAGACGCTGGAGCAGCTGCAGCAGGCGGGAGAACGTGGAAACGCGTGGGCGGGCAGAAACCTGTACTTCGGCGGCGTCTCCGCCGTCGAACGGACGGCTGACGGGCAGCTTGCCGCCGCCGGTGATCCACGACGCGGCGGTCACGGGGTCGTCGTTCCGTGATCAGAGTTCGCCGTGCGGAACCGGGCGACGCGCAACGGCTTGTCGAGCTCGCGGGCGAGATCGGCGTCGAGGAGGGCGCGTGGCTTTTGACCACGGAGGTAGGGCGGAGCGTTGCCGCTGAGCGGCGCTACCTGCGGGCTGTCTGCCGTCACCTCGACGCGGCCGTCTACGTGGTCGAGGACGGGGAGCGCATCGTAGCCAGGCTGTCGCTGGCCCGCGACGTGCATCCGGCGAGCTTTCACGTCGCCGACCTGGGTTTGATGGTCGCCGCAAGCCACCGGCGCCGCGGCGTGGGGAAGGCCCTGCTCGACCAGGCGGTCGCGTGGGCTGAGGCGGTGGACGTCCGGAAGCTCGAGCTCCACGTCTTCCCGTGGAACGAGCCAGCGATCGCCCTGTACGAATCGTTCGGCTTCGAGCGCGAGGGCCTCCGCAAGGCCCACTACCTGCGCGGCGGCGTGCCGGTCGACGCGATCCTGATGGCTCTGTTGCTCGTTGGCCCACCGTAGGGACGGTTTGCCGCGCTCATATCTGTTGTCTTTCATGGCGACAGTATGGCGGGACAAGTGTGCCGTGTCTGTCACAGCTTTGTGTCATCTTTGCGACGGCGTCTCGGCCTCTTGCCAGAGCTCCGCGAATCGTGCTCGAGGGCAGTAGCATCGGCCGAGATGGTGCTTCGCGTCGATTCCGACCGCATGCGTGCCGATTTCGACGCGCTGGCGAAGATTGGCGCCACGCCCGACGGCGGCATCGCGCGTACGACGTTCTCCGAGGCGCATCTCGCGGCGCGCACCTGGTTCCACGAACGGGCGCGAGAAGCGGGGCTCGAGACCCGTGTTGATCTGGCCGCTAACCATTCGGCCGTCCTACCCGCGAGCGACCCGGGCTCACGCACGCTGCTGCTCGGCTCGCATCTCGACTCGGTGCGCAGGGGCGGCCGGTACGACGGAGCCCTCGGCGTGCTCTGCGCACTCGAGGTCGTCCGTGCCATGAAGGACGCAGACCTCGACCTGCCGGTGGCGCTCGAGGCGATCGACTTCACCGACGAGGAGGGAACGCTGATCGGCACGCTTGGCAGCTGGGCGCTCGCTGGCCAGCTCTCACGGGACGTCCTCGCGGCACCGCGGGGTGGCCGCGAGCTCCTTGTTACCGAGCTCGGGCGGATGGGGCTCACCGAGGACGGCATGCTCGCCGCGCGCCGCGACCCGGCGACGCTCGCCGGCTATCTCGAGCTCCACATCGAGCAGGGGCCGGTGCTCGAACGGGCGGGGATCGACATCGGCATCGTCACCGGGATCATCGGCTCCAGCTCGTTCCGCCTCGTGTTCGAAGGCGAGGCACGGCATGCGGGCACGACACCGATGGACGCGCGACGCGATGCTGCGCTCGGCGCGGCTGCCTTCGTGCTCGGGGTCAGGGAAACGGTCACCCGCGATTTTCCCGGGTGCGTTGCCACGGTCGGGGACATTGCGACGGAGCCGGGCTCGTTCAACGTCGTCCCTGGGCGGGCGCGGTTGCGGATGGAGTGCCGCTCGCTCGAGGCTGCCGAGCTCGACGCGCTCGAACGGGCACTCACCGAGCGCGCCCACAAGGAGGCCGAGGCGTTCGGGCTCGACGTCACGGTCGAGCGAGTCGGCCGCTGGGAGCCGGCCCCCACCGACGAGCGCGTGCGCGCCGCGTTCGCAACCGCCGCCGCAGCTCTCGGCCTGACGACCATGGAGTTGCCCTCCGGCGCCGGTCACGACGCCCAGGCACTTGCGGCGATCACGCCGAGCGGGATGGTGTTCGTGCCCTCGGTCGGCGGTATCAGTCACGACCCGACAGAGCAGACCGCCTGGGAGGACTGCGTCAACGGTGCGAACGTCCTTCTCGGCGCCACTCTCCAGCTGGCACAGGCCGCGTCTGCCTGACCACGCTAGGTTGATTCCGCATTCGGAATCAACCATCGAGGGTGGGGCAGCGAATGTGCCCCTACCGGGGCAGCGACCGCGGGACCACGAGCCGCGCGAGGTGTGCGCAACCCGGATTCACGTCCGGCCATGTGTCGATGGCGAGCCGAAGCTCGGCGAGCGCTGCTGTTGGAAACTCGTCGGGCCCGGGAGGTGAGAGCAGGCAGGCGAGCTCGTGTAGGCCGGGATTGTGACCGACGAGAAGTACCTCCGTAACGCTCGCACGCACGGCCCGCAGCCGCTCCAGCAGATCGGCGGCCGACGCGTGGTAGAGGCCCCCCTCGATCTCCGCCGCGGGGGTGCCGAGCCCATGGAGGACGAGGTCGAGCGTTGCCCGCGTCCGCAGCGCCGTCGAGCAGAGCACGAGCTCGGGCCGAACACCGTTGTCGGAAGCCCAGCGAGCCATCCGCTTCGCCGCCTTGCGTCCGCGCGGAGCGAGAGGACGATCGTGATCGGCGAGCCCCAGGTCGTCCCAGCTCGATTTTGCGTGGCGGAGCAGCCAGACGCGTTTCACCACCCTTGCCTCCAGCTGCGCACGAGCGAGATCTGTCCCGGCGTCTCGGGCGACGGCCGTGCGCCGGCGATCCCATCGCGCAGCTCGCCGATCCGGGTGATCGCGTCGCCACCGTCGAGCCCGTGGCGGACGAGCCAGCAGCCGATCACCGTCCCCGTGCGGCCGACGCCGCCCCAGCAGTGCACGTACGCCCTGTCGTTCTGGATGTGAGCTGCGTCGATCTCGTCGAGGATCCGCATCACATGACCTGCGGTTGGTGTCCCCATGTCGGGAATCGGGTGAGCGAGCCTGCGGGCGCCGTGCAGGAGGTGCGCGTAGTCGTCGAGCGGGTCCGAAGGATGGGTCAGATCGACGAAGACGGTGATACCAGCGTGCTCGAGAGCCGTAACGGCGTCGGCAGTGCCGGGGTAGGCGCCCGCAAGGAGTCCGTCGCAGACGGCATAGCTCGCGGGCACCGGCATCACGAGGGAACCTACCGTGCGCCTCGTTCCAGGCTCAGCCCTCGTCGGCGGCATCCCGCACCGCTCTCCATGCAGCTCCTGCCGAGAAGCCGCGGCGGGCGAGAAACGCAACCGCCCGCCGGCGATCCGCGTCGTCGACGACGGCCCGGCGGCCGAGCGCCTCACGGGCGAGCACAACCTCATCACGGTCGCCGTACGCCTCGTCGAGTGCAGTGTCGGCAAGAGCCCGGGGGAGCCCACGTGTTCTCAGCTTCTGTTCCGCCCGCCGCCGCCCGTATCCGCGCGCTTGCATCCCACGAGCGAGCTGCCCGGCGAGGGAAGCGTCGTCGATGTATCCGTACCCCTTCACTCGCTCGATCGCCTGGCGCGCCACCTCGGGAGGTACATCGCGTGCTGCGAGCTTCTTCTCGATCTCCGCTGCCGATTGCATCTTCACAGCGAGTGATCGCACGACGAAGAGCCGGGCCCGCACCCGCGCGAGTGCCTCCTCGACGGCGGTCCGACGCGGGTCGTCGATCTCGTCACCCTCGGCGACGCCGAGCTCTCCGAGCGCCTCGGGCTCGAC
>JANOUB010000336.1:0-2066 GCA_031416615.1 Thermoleophilia bacterium | reverse complement strand
AGTGTGCTCGACGTCGTACCACGCCTCGCCGGGATGCACGGCGTAGCCGCAGAGATTCTCTAGTGCCTCGTCCCGGAGCGTTTCGCCTGTGTGCCCCGCAGCCTGGTGAACGTTCCGGCCGCTCCCGGGACAGGCTGCGCCAGTCCCCTACGGGGTTTCCGGTCAAACGTTTCGCGACGGCGCACTAGGCGCCGCCGTGCGAGTCGCGGTCGTCCTCTTCACGCGCGACCTGCGCGTCCACGACAACCCGGCTCTCACGGCGGCGCTCGCGGCGGCCGAGACCGTGCTCCCGCTCTTCGTGCTCGACGACGGGATCTCCGGCACGCGCTATGGCGCCGCTGCGAACCGCCGCACCTTCCTCCTCGAGTCACTTGTCGACCTCGATACGTCGCTCCGAAAGCTTGGCGGTGCGCTCGACGTACGTCAGGGCGACGTGGTCGCCGAGACCCTGCGGGCCGCGCGCGAGGTGGGGGCTACAACCGTCTTCGCGAGCGCCGACGTCAGCCCGTACGCCGTTGCACGCGAGCGCCGGCTGGCGGCCGAGGTCGATCTTCGCCTCGTTGACGGCAGCTTCGTCGTTCCCGCCGGCGAGGTGACTCCGACCGGAAATGACCATTACCAGGTCTTCTCGCCCTACTTCCGCGCCTGGTCGCAGGTGCCGATGGGGGCGCCCGAGCAGATGCCTGTCGCGATGCGGCTGCCGGGCGGCGTCGAGCCGGGACCGGTGCCCGCGGGCGAGGTGACGGCGCTGCTGCCTGGCGGTGAGAGTGCGGGCGTCGGGCGGGCAGGAGCATGGCTGCGCACACACCTCGACAGCTACGGCTCCGACGGCCACGACGCGATCGCCGCTGACGCGACCTCGCGACTCTCTCCCTATCTGCACTTTGGCTGCATCTCGCCGCGTGCGCTCGCCGTGAGGGCACAGGAGCGCGGCGGCGGAGCATTCGTGCGCCAGCTCTGCTGGCGGGATTTCTACGCGCAGATCCTCTTCGCCCGGCCGCGCACGCAGGTCGAGGACATGCGGCCACGCGGCGATCGCTGGCTCGACGATCCCGACGCGCTCGAGGCCTGGAAGGGAGGAATGACCGGCTACCCGCTCGTCGATGCCGGCATGCGCCAGTTGCGTAAGGAGGGCTGGATGCACAATCGCGCCCGGATGGTCGCCGCCTCGTTCCTCGTCAAGGATCTCGGGATCGACTGGCGCGAGGGAGCGCGGCACTTCTTCGATCTGCTGCTCGACGGCGACGTGGCGCAGAACGTCGGCAACTGGCAGTGGGTTGCCGGCACGGGCGTGGACACGCGCCCGAACCGCATCTACAGCCCGACGGCTCAGCTGAAGAAGCTCGATCCCGACGGGGACTACGTCAGACGGTATGTGCCGGAGCTCGCGGACGTGCCCGTGCGAGACATCGCTGAGCCGGGCCTGCTCGCGCCTGCGTATCCGCGCCCGATCGTCGACCACGGGCTTGCGGTGGCGGCGTTCCGGCGGCGGCGCGGGGTGGAATAGCCTACGAGGATGATCGTCAATCGAGACGAGAAACGCGGTCGTGCCACGTCGTTCGCGGGCGTCGCAGACGCGTACGAGCGCTCACGACCCGGCTATCCGGAGGATGCGGTGCGCTGGCTCGTGGGCGTGGAGCCGCTCGACATCGTCGACCTCGGTGCCGGAACGGGCAAGCTGACACGCTCTCTCGTCGCGCTTGGGCACCGGGTCACCGCGGTCGAGCCGCTCCCCGAGATGATCGCGCACCTCCGCGCGGCCGTGCCCGAGGCGACAGCAGTGGAGGGCGGGGCGGAGGCGATCCCGCTCACAGCGGGGAGCACTGACGTCGTCACGGCCGCGCAGGCGTTTCACTGGTTCGATCATGGCCCGGCGTTGCGCGAGATCGCGCGGGTGCTGCGGCCGGGCGGCTGGGTCGCCCTCATCTGGAACACCCGCGACGATGGGGAGCCATGGGTGGCGCAGCTGAGCGAGGAAGCGATCGGGAGCGAGACGGTCGAGGAGCGCGATGTGGCTGTACCGGTCGAGGAGAGCAACCTGTTCAAGACGGTGGAGCGAGCATCGT
>JANOUB010000335.1:0-3085 GCA_031416615.1 Thermoleophilia bacterium | reverse complement strand
TCGTCGGCCGCGAGCAGCGCGTCGAACGCTTCTCCGGCTCCCTTGCGGGCGAGGGCGGTGCGCCAACGGTCGGGCTCTGCCCGGGCGGCCTTGAGGTCGATCATGCGATGGATTCTAGGTAGGTATCGATCACCGTGGCGGCACCCTCGACATCCGCGCTCGGGCACACCCAGTCGGCGCGCTCGAGGAGCAGTGGGTTCGCGTCCTCGACGGCGACCCCGAACCCGGCCTCGTCGATCAGCTCGATGTCGTTCTCGCCGTCACCGAACGAAACGACGCGATCGAGCGAGATGCCGAGCCGCTCGGCGACGAACGCGATCCCCGTTCCTTTCGAGACGGCGGGGTTTCCGAGCTCGAGGAGGTACGGCAGAGACGTCGTCATGAAGAGTCGGTCACCAATGGTGGCGACGAGCTCTGCCCGCAGCGCCGGTATGTCGGCCGGGTCGGCGACGGCAACGAGCTTCGTCGGCGGCCACTCGAGCCAGGCAGCGAGATCTCCGACCTCCTCCACGGGGAGGTGCTGGAACTCCGCGTACATGCGGGAGTACTCCGTGTGCCTCTCGACGTACAGGCGGTCGTTGACGTAGCAATTCGGCGAATGCCCGAGCGCTGCCAGGAGTTCGACGGCCTCGCGGGCCGTCTCGAGCGGAATCGGCTCGTGGAGCAGGAACGTGCCACTCGCCGGGTCGACAACAGCTGCGCCCTGGTAGCAGACAACCGGTTCGGTGATACCCAACTCCTCGAGGTAGGGCCGCACGGATCGGAACATCCTGCCCGTGGCCACGATCACGGGAATCCCCGCTGCCTGCGATCGCGCGATCGCGGCGCGCGTGTGCGGGCGCAGAAGGCTGTCGCGCCCGACGAGCGTCCGGTCGAAGTCGCAGGCAAACGCCTGGACGTCGGTCGGGAAGGAGGGTGGGAGGTTGAGCCTGATTCCACCATTTTGCGTGATCGCGAGGCGCTCGTCCGGGTCGTCAGGACGTGCGGGGAAGGGGTTATGCAGGCCGGTGGCCTTCATGACTCCTTTCCCGCGCGGAGCGCACCGTCCGGGTGGGACCGCCAGGCAGAGACGAACGGGGGCCAAGCCGGACGGGGAGCGGCCTGGCGGCCCGGACGAGATGCAACGCCCGCGCAATACGGTGGAACCAGGCTTTAGCCGCCGGTCGACTGGACGACGTACGCGGCGACGTCGGCGATCTGCTGCGCGGACAGGCTGTCGGCGAACGCGGGCATCGCGCCCTGACCCTTCGTGACGCGTGTGACGGTCAGTTCGGTGGGAGGCTTCGCTTTGTCGAGGTTCGGGCCGGCATTCCCACCTGAACCGGCAGCGGCAAGGGTGTGACAGCCGCCGCACCCCGCGCTGGCGAAGACCGCCTTGCCTGCCGTTGCAGCTCCGGTCAGCGCGAGCGCCGGCAGGTCGGTTGTCGACGTCGTCGACTCGGGGAGCGTCCCTTCGACCGTGTCCGGCGTAGCTCCCACCTGCTCGCCACCACCGCAGCCGGCGACGAGCAGCGCCGCAGCGACGAGCAGAAGGACAGCGAAAGGTATCCGGCGCATTGGGATGGATTCTAACCAGGCTGATCGCAGTTGCGTAGGGTGTATCGATGATTGTCGGTCGGTCGATGCATGAGCGATGGCTGTCCAATGCCTACGTGATCGGTGACGCGTCGGAGGGAACGGCCGTTTTCATCGACAGCGGGGCGCCGCTCGAGCCACTGCTCGAGGTCGTGGCCCGTGAGAACCTGACGCCCACGCACCTGCTGCGAACGCATACGCACCCTGATCACGTCGAGCATGAGGACGAGCTCCGCGAGCTCTTCGGGATCCCGGTTGTCACCGGTGACCTCGTCGCCGGCGGGTTCGTCGTCCGGGCGATCCCGCTTCCTGGCCACTCCGACGACGGCGTCGCGTTCGTCGTCAACGACGAGGTGTGCTTCAGTGGCGACGTGCTGTTCAAGAGCGCGGTCGGCGGCGGCCCCGCCGACGTGGTGCAACGCTCGGTGATGGACGGCCTGATGACGTTGCCGCCGGGCCTGCGCGTGCTGCCTGGGCACACGGACGAGACGACGATCGGGCGCGAGTGGGAGAGCAATCCGTTCGTCACCTACTGGCGCGGCGCGGTGCCCTCGCTCGGCGAGCGGGTGCAGGTCGCGGGCGAGGAGGCGGAACTCGTGGTGTGGTCGCCGGACTACGACGGCAACGGCAAGGCGCTCGTGCGCTTCGCCGACGGGCGCGAGGCGATCGTCGGCGGCTCGCGCGTCGAGCGCGGCTGACAAAGCGGCGACCGCAGCTGCGCCGCAACTGATCGACGCCGCGCCGCACCTGTGGACAAATCGTTTCGCTTTCGACACGAAGGGTGTCTCCCGGAGGGAGACACCCCTGGACATGTTCTCTGGGGACGGTACGGTGGCGCTGTGCGCCTCATCGTCGCCCGCTGCGAGGTCGTCTACTCCGGCCGCCTCAACGCCGTCCTGCCGGAGGCCGTACGGCTCCTGATGCTCAAGTCGGACGGCTCGTTCCTCGTCCATGCCGACACCGGCGGCTTCAAGCCGCAGAACTGGATGACGCCGCCGACCGTGATCGAGCATGAAGGCGATCCGCCGCAGCGGATCGTGGTGCGCAAGCGGGCGGGCAAGACCGAGGATCGCCTCGAGATCCGGATGGTCGAGATCCTGAGCGACGTCGAGCACGACATGGGGGAGGCCGCCGCTCTTGCCAAGGACGGCGTCGAGCGCGACCTCCAACTCGAGCTCGCCGGCCGGCCGGACGTGCTCGGCGCGGGCCTCCACCTCGTCGAGCGCGAGTGGCAGACCGATATCGGCCCCGTCGACCTGATGTGTCGTGACAGCAACGGCGGGTGGGTCGCGGTCGAGATCAAGCGCATCGCCACGATCGACGCCGTCGAGCAGCTCTGCCGCTACCTCGAGCGGATCCAGACGTTGCCGGGGATGGCCGCCTGCCGGGGGATTCTGGCCGGGCAACGCGTCGTCAAGCAGGCCCGCACGCTCGCCGAGTCGCGGGGGCTCGGCTGGGTCGAGGTCGATCTCGCCTCGTTGCGGGGGGAACGCGAGCCCGAGCTGACGCT
>JANOUB010000334.1:0-1526 GCA_031416615.1 Thermoleophilia bacterium | reverse complement strand
GTCGCTCGTGTACTGGTTGCGAAAGCTCGTGTTCCGCGGCGCCTACCTCGACCACCGCGTCAAGGAGGACCTGCTCGAGGTGAGCTTCGACGAGGCGACGGGCGATTTCGGGTACGCCGAGCCGGAAGGAGGCCGCGCGCTACTCGAGCTCGCGCCCACACCGAGCTGGCGCGCACTGCAGTTCAAAAGGTAGTTCCTTCCCCCGAAGAACGTGCAGCGTGCAGCCGTTCGCACGTGCGCCTCTCCCACATCAAGCCTCTGCGGAGGCTGACGGCGGCGAGAAGCCGAGCCTCTGCTCGTCCGCGACCGCGCCGATCCGGATCTCCCGGATCGCGCCGAGCGGCACGATCAGCTCCTCCGGCTCGCCGTTGTCGCAGTGCGGGCACAGTGTCACGAACCCGAAGCCGGGCTCGGCAGAGAGCGATGCGAGGCTATGGAGAGAGCCGTCGGCGAGCTCGACGCTGACACCTGCCCGTTCGAGGCCGTGCTCGGTGCGAAAGTTCTCGATCCGGCGCACGATCCGCTGCACGAGCTCCTCGAGCGGGCCCATCATCCCGGGCGTCCACAGCTCCGGCATCAGTGCTCCAATTCGAGACGCACTAGAACAAGCTCCCGTCGACGCGAACGGCTCCGACGTGCTGTCGCCCGAGCTCGGTGATCGTCCTCCCGCGCGGGGTGCGCTGCAGGAACCCGAGCTGGAGGAGGTACGGCTCGTAGACCTCCTCGATCGTGTCGGTCTCCTCGCCGAGCGCGACCGCGAGCGTCGACAGGCCTACCGGCCCGCCGCCGAACTTGTCGGCGACGGCCGACAGCAGCTCACGGTCGATCCGTTCGAGCCCTCTACCGTCGACCTCGAGCAGTTCGAGTGCCTCGCGGGCGATCTCGTTCGTGATCTTGCCGGCGTGGCGCACCTCGGCGACATCGCGTACGCGCCGCAGGATCCGGTTTGCGATGCGCGGTGTGCCGCGCGAACGGCTCGCGATCTCATCGGCGGCATCGTCTTCGATCTCGACGGCGAGAATCCCTGCCGAGCGGCGCACGATCGTGCCGAGCTGGCCGGGCTCGTAGTACCCGAGCCGAAACGTCATCCCGAAGCGGTCGCGCAGGGGCGTCGTCAGCAGGCCCGACCGGGTGGTGGCGCCGACGAGCGTGAAGGGTGGCAGGTCGATCGTCAGCGTGCGGGCGGCGGCTCCCTGCCCGAAGACGATGTCGAGCCGGAAGTCCTCGAGCGCCGGGTAGAGGATCTCCTCGGCAGCGCGGTTGAGGCGATGAATCTCGTCGATGAACAGCACGTCGCACGGCTCGATCGCTGTGAGGATGGCGGCTATGTCCTTCTTCTCGAGCGCGGGGCCCGCGACGGTACGGAGGCCGACACCGAGCTCCTCGCGGATGATCTGCGCCAGCGTCGTCTTCCCGAGGCCCGGCGGGCCCGCGAGCAGCACGTGGTCGAGCGCCTCGCCGCGCCCCTTGGCCGCGTCGAGCGCGATGCCTAGCTGCTCCTTGATCCGCTCCTGGCCGACGAAGTC
>JANOUB010000333.1:0-3339 GCA_031416615.1 Thermoleophilia bacterium | reverse complement strand
GGCATCGGGCCTGAGCACATCGTGGCCGAGATCGGCGACATCCTGGTCGGCACCCATCCGGGCCGACGCGACGGCGACGAGCTGACGTTGTTCAAGTCGCTCGGCATCGCAAGCGAGGATCTGGCCGCAGCGCAGCTGTGCATCGCCCGGGCCCGGGAGCGCGGCGTGGGAACCGAGGTCGACCTGTGATCCCCATCGAAGCGATCGAAGCGGCCCGGAAGCGCATCGATGACGTTGCCATCCGCACGCCACTGCTCCGCTTGCACGTTCCGGAATCGCCGGCCGAGATCTGGCTGAAGCTCGAGTGCCTGCAGCCGATCGGCTCGTTCAAGATCCGCGGCGCAGCGAACGCCATTCGCGGCGCTGCGCCGGCTGCGATCGCCGGCGGTGTGTTGACGACAAGCGCCGGCAACATGGCGCAGGGAGTCGCGTGGATGGCACGGGAGGAAGGTGTGCCCGCCACGATCATCGTGCCCGAGCACGCCCCGCAGACGAAGCTCGATGCGATCGCGCGGCTGGGCGGCTCGATAATCAAGGTGCCGTTCGAGCGCTGGTGGCAGGCGATGGAGGAAGGCCGCTACCCCGGCACCGAGGGCTACTTCGTGCACCCGGTCATGGACGACGCAGTCATGGCAGGCAACGGCACGATCGGACTCGAGCTCGTAGAGCAGCTCGACGAGATCGACACCGTGCTCGTGCCGTGGGGTGGCGGCGGGCTGACAACGGGGATCGCGAGCGCGCTCGCGGCCCTGAGCCCGCGAACGAAAGTGTTCGCGTGCGAACCCGAGACGGGGGCACCGCTGGCGGCGTCGCTCGCAGCGGGCGAGCCCGTCGGCGTGGACTACACGCCGTCGTTCGTCGACGGCTCCGGCAGCAAGGCGCTGCTTCCCCCGATGTGGGAGCGGGCGCGGCCACTACTCGCCGGTGCGTTCGCCCTGACGTTGGACGAGACGGCTGCTGCCGTTCGGTTCCTGGCCGAGCGCGCGCGCGTAATCGCGGAAGGCGCAGGAGCTCTCTCTGTCGCCGCCGCGATCTCGGGTCGAGCAGGAGAGGGGCGAATCGTGTGCATCGTGTCAGGCGGCAACATCGACGCGTCCCGCCTCTCTGCCATCCTCGAAGGCCGCACGCCGGCGTAACCCGAGCGGTTTCTGCCCTACTCGTCCAGACCCTCGCCGTCGTCCCAGCGGTCGTAGGGGCGCGACAGCGGCAGCGCGAACCACGCGAGCGCAAAGCCGACTCCCGCGAGAGCCGTGAGGCCGATCGCCGCTCCGCGCGTGAGCAGCACGTCCGTGACGAGAAATACCGACGCGGTCATCGCGACCGCGATCGCGACGAGGCCTCCAATGGCCATCCGGTTCGCCGTTCGGAGCATGCGCTCCTTGTTCTTCTCCCGCCAGCGCAGCCGGTGATACGCGCTGGGAGCGATCAGGAGGATGGTGCCGAACAGCGTCGCGAGTAGCGCCACGATGTAGGCGGTCATCTCGGTGCGGTCGACGTCGAATCCGGAGCTGAACGGAACGACGAGAAGGAAGGCGAACAGCACCTGCGCCCCCGGCAGCGCAACCCGCAGTTCGTTGAGGAGCTCGATCAGCTCGCGGTCGTGCTTTTTGCGAAGAGCTTGCTCGTCCACCGGCGCACGGTACCTCGTGTGCGCAAGGATTGCCGAATGCGACACGTTTCACTCACTGCTCTCCGGCGGATCGTGATCCACGCACAGGGCTACATGTCGCGCTCCCGCACGGGCTCGACGCGCGAGGTGGAATCCTCGATCCGAAGGCTCTCGTGCGTGCAGCTCGATTCGATCTCGACCGTGGAGCGCAGCCACCGGATCGCACTCGCGTCCCGGATCGGCGCCTATCCGGCGACGTCCGTCACACGGCTCCTCGCGGAGGGGCGCGTGTTCGAGTACTGGGCCCACGAAGCGTGTCTGCTCCCGATCGAGGACTGGCCGCTCTTCACCGCGCAGATGCGGCAGGGAGGGCGGCGGTGGTACGGCGAGGTCGGCGACACGCATCCGCATCTTGCCGAAGAGATCCTGGCAGAGATCAGGGCACGCGGCCCGCTTGCGTCGCGGCACTTCGAGGGGTCTAGCGAAGCAGGGATGTGGAACTGGAAGCCGGCCAAGGCGATGCTCGACCGGCTCTGGAACCACGGTGACCTGGTGATAGCGGGAAGGCAGGGGTTCCAGCGGCTCTACGACCTGCCCGAGCGCGTGATCCCACGGGCGGTGCTCGGGACCCCCGTTCCCGCAGAGCCCGAGCGGCTCCGAGCTCTCGCATTGAGGGCCGTCTCTGCACGGGGGGTACTGACCGAGGCTGGGATCGTCGAGCACTGGCGGCTGAAGGGCGGCGTCGCCCGGGTCAGCTCGACCGTGGACGAGCTCGTCGCGGACGGTCTCCTCGAGCGCGTGGCTGTCGAGGACGGCGGCGCACCTGTCATCGTCCTCTCGGGTACCGATCTCGCACCCGCACGGCCTACCACGGCCGTACTGCTCTCACCATTCGACAACCTCCTCTGGGACCGGCCATTCGCGCGACGCGTGCTCGGGTTCGACCATCTGATCGAGGTGTACAAGAAGGAGCACGAGCGTCGATACGGCTACTACGTGTTGCCCTTGCTCTGGCGTGACCGCATAGTGGGGCGCGCCGACCTCAAGTCCGAGCGTGGCGAAGGGACGCTCGTCCTGAAGGCGTTCCACCATGAGCCCGGCGTCCGCGCATCGGCGGCGCTCGACGACGCCCTCGACCGATCGCTCGACCGCTTGCGGCAGGCCTGCGGGCTCGAGGGCGTGCGCCGCTGAGGGTGAGGGCGTGCGCGTCGCCCAGCCGGCGACGTCTACGATCACGCCATGGACTTCGAAACGCGCGCAATTCACGTCGGGCAGGAGCCGGACCCTGCAACAGGGGCGGTGACGACCCCGATCTACCAGACCTCCACGTACGCCCAGGAGGCGGTCGGGGTTCACAAGGGGTATGACTACGCGCGCGTCGCAAACCCGACCCGGACAGCGCTCGAGGAGTGCCTCGCCTCCCTGGAGTCCGCGGCCTACGGGCACGCGTTCTCCTCGGGTCTCGGAGCGGCAACGACGATCATGCATCTCGTCGATCCGGGCGAGCGCCTCGTGTGCGTGAACGACGTCTACGGCGGCATGTACCGCATGTTCTCGCAGGTCTACGAGCCGAAAGGCTACGCCTTCGATTACGTCACGCCCGACGAGGTCTCGACGAACCTCGCGGCCCACCTCGATGAGCGCACCCGCATCGTCTGGATCGAATCGCCCACGAACCCGCTGCTCAACATCGTCGACATCCGGGCCGCCGCCGATGCCGCCCACGCGGC